>JAOTZA010000014.1 GCA_029861655.1 Acidobacteriota bacterium
CATGGACATCATCGCCGGGCAGGCTTGGTACAACCACATGTTGGTCGTTGACCCCAGTGACGCAGGAAGGAACACCGTTTGGCTCGGCGGTCAGCTCGGTTCGGCGGTGACCCGCGACGGTGGCTCCACCTGGTCGCTCGTGACTTCTTGGCTCGGGAAGCTCTCTGCCGGATTCTTCGGCCCCGGTACCAACATCAACCTGCCCTACGCTCACGCCGACTTCCACACCGGGACCGTATCGATGGTCGGCGGAAGCAAGCGCCTTCTCTTCGGCCACGACGGCGGTGTCTCCTACAGCGATGACGACGGCAAGTCTTGGAAGGACGAGGCCAACCAGGGGGTCGTGACCTCACTCATCTACGCCCTGGTCTCCGGCACCAAGCACCCCGAGCAAACACTCATCGGTTTGCAGGACAACGGCACGCGATTTCGCGTCGGCCACTCGACAACCTGGACGGGGTCGATCGGTGGTGACGGTTTTGGCGTCGGCTGGAGCCAGGCCAACAATAAGATCTCGATGGGGAGCGTCTTTTTCCTCAGCATCCGGCGTTGGGCGAAGAATCCGCCCAACAACCAGAACAAGTACGACTTCCTACTCGGCACCTCGAACCTGGCGGGGCCGGGCGGCGCTTGGGTGAACGATTCCTATTTCGTGACTCCGATCCATACCCCGTCAGCTGCCGCTGATCCCACCGGCCTGACCTTCTATACCAACACGCGCAACTTCCTGCTCAAGAGTGAAAATGGGGGTGACTTCTGGGAGGCAATCTGGACTTCTCCGGGCGGCCGTGTCGTCCGCAGCGTCAGCCACGGTGTCGGCCTGTCGTCCAACGACCTAGACGTCATCGGCCTCACCGGCAACGGTGGCCACTTTGTCTACACCAACGACGGCGGGTCGAGCTGGACCGATGTGGATGTGGCCGCCACCCTGCCGGCCTGGGCTGGCTTCAACTCTTCGGTGGCCTGGGCGCCGGATAACACGACGGTCTACCTGGCCTCTCAGTCGCCAATACCCGCTAGCATTGGTGTCGGCCCGTATGTCGCCAGGAGTCATGATGGCGGCATCAACTGGACCGACGCGACCGGCGACTTGCCAAAGGTGCCGGTGCAGAAGGTGTTTGCCGATCCGAACGACGTCAGCGGGGGCACCGTCTACGCGGCAACCTGGATCGGCGTCTTTGTCACTCATGACGGAGGCACCACCTGGGCGCCATTGGGCAGTGGGCTGCCGTTGGCCCTCGTTACCGATATGTACTTTCCACCTGACGCTAGCTTCATCCGGGTCTCGACCTTCGGCCGAGGCGTTTGGGAGCTATCGCTCAACTAGTTCTTGGCGATACCCCCAATGGGTTGCGGGGCCGCCGCAGGGCGGCCCCGCTTGTTTCTGTAGCCAGCTCTCGGCTCACTTCACTCGAATAGGATCAATACCATGAGAAGAGTTCGCACGCTGTTGCTTCTAACTACTGTGACCCTTGCTGGCGCTCCAGTAGCTGCTCATGCCGGCATCGTCTTTACGGCGACAACTCGATCCGAGAGTCCTGGATTCGATGTCGGCCGCCTCGCGAACGCGACCGTTCGGGGCTGGGCGGACGGCGATCTCGGCAAAATCGAGTTTCTCGGCGAGCCTGGCGACACACTCCCGGAAGGAAGTGCGCTCCTGACCACGGATGGTGGCAAGACCGTCAGGTTTTTCGACTCCGTCCGCAAGAGCTGTAGCCCCTGGCTAGGTAATGCCGTAGTTGGTGGCTCCACCACGGCCCCCAAGGCTACAAAGACAGTCAGTGGGCTCAAGATCGGCCTGGTGGCCAATGAAGCGGGACCTGAGATCGCCGGCCTGGCAACACGCCACTACCGGTTCATCATCGAATATGCTTCGACCTTCCAGTCCACTGCTCCCGTGGCGAGTTCGAAGACCGAATTGGTCGAAGAGCTATGGACTACCCAGGATCTCACCGACCCGGCCTTGAGGATGTGGCTCGACGAGAGCACGTGGCCAAGCGGGGACCCGGCGGCCGAGGAGAAGATCGCTGCGGCTCTGGCGCAAGCGGCTGGAGTCCCTCTAAGACGGGTTTCGACGCTGTCGGTACGCTCCCAGGGCGGTCACGAGTTGAAGACGACGGTTAGCCTCGAAGTAACCAAGGTAGAGACCAAAGCGATTTCCGCCTCGACCTTCGAGCAACCCTTTCGTTGCGTCGGTGAGGCGACGAGCGGGCCGAGCTAGGAGCCCGGATCGACAAAGAGGAGACGCGAGATGACCAGAACGCCGGCTGGGGCAATCGTGGATGAATCGCTGAACTCGTGTGGGCCTACCGGGCGGCGCCGGAGACCGAAGAACCGGAACCGAGGAACGCGACTTTGGGCACGTTGACCCGCAGATAGCGCACCAGATCCACCCAGATCTGGTTTTGCTGCGCCGCCGTCGGCATGATGCCGGCGCTTGGCAGCTCGATCGTCACCACCGGTAACCCCCTATGGACACCGGCGTAGCGACCGAGCGAGCCGGGATAGGTCCCCATCAGCTTCAAATAGAGGGGGCCCAGCTTTTTCGGTGGGTCCGATGGCCCATCGTAGTCGACGACGTGGCTCGGCGCGTGGACCGAAACAATCACCGACGGCTTGAAAGCCTCGATTTCGTCGTAGAGCCACTGGGACTCGGGCTCACTGAGCGGCGCCGGCCCCGGATAACGCCGGGGGTTTCGTGACGTCCGCCGCACCCAGTAATCCTCGGCCTCCATCAGCCAGTTCGGGCTCGGGAAATTGCGGTTCAAATCGACCCCGCGGCCATTCATCCGCTGCGACGGTCGGCGCAGCAATCCGTCCGGGTTCATCAGCGGCGTCACATGCCAGTGAAAAAGACCCGAGTGAAAACGATCCAGCATCGCCAACCATTTGAAAACGATGCTGACCGAGGAATACTCGTCGCCGTGGATGCCACCGACCAGCAGAACTCTCCCAAGGGGCTCCCGAGTGGGTAAAGGTGGGTACTCAGCGAGCAGGATCGGTGTGCCGTTGATCGAATAGCTGCCGGTCGGTTGAAGCGGCCGCGACAGACAGTCACCCAGAGACACGCTCGAGAGCTTGCCGGCAATCCTCTCGCAGGTGGGCCGGACTTCTTTGGGGATGTAGAGATCGGTCGCGTCCGGCCCGGCTGGGGCAGCGGTCGCCGCGTTCGATAAGAGACAGAGTAGCGCTGCCCCAACCAGGAATCGCCCCGGTTGGCTGCCACTCCTCGCCAATGGCGATGTACGTAAGGCGAACATTTCCTCCGGCGAGCCCAAGAGGGCCCGGCTCATTATAGCCGCGGCGCTCGTAGAGGCTCTTGGAGAGAAGGAAACCATGTTTTCGGCGCATGGCGCTATTGAAAAGGACACATACAGGAGCGGGTCGTTGTGTGATAATCCGGGCGATCACGGGTGTCGGGGTGTTGCTTTGGAAGGCGGCCCTGCAGAAAGGGAACGTAAGAGTTGGATCGGAGAACGCTTCTCAAAGGACTTCCTCTTGGCGCCGCTGCGCTTGTCGGGGGGGGGCTAGGCTGGCGTCAACTCAAGGTGAGGCGCGAGGCGGACTTGTGGCTCGACCCCTTGGAAAACCGATCCGAGTCTGACGATCCACCGATCATCGACCCGCTGCGAGACGAAGGAAGCCATGCCGCGAGGCCCGAGATGGGGCCGGGAACAGGCGACCTCGGGGTCACCGGGAGTTCCGGCGAGGTCGATCCGAATCAGAAGACCCGCGACTTCGACCGCACGTACGCAGACGATTTTCTTCTTTCAGCTGACCAACAGGTAGTGCTCGAGTCGGTCGCGGCGCGGATCGAGCGGGCCCAGAAACTGGTGGGCCACGGCAATTTCAACCTGCTTTCCTTCGATCGCCTGATTCGGTTTGCGGAGAATTATCAGGACATCGGCTCCTTCACCAAGGAAGAACTGACCTTTCTCGAAGACATCTTCTGGGCCGATGCCAAGTGGTACGGGTTCATGGGCGACAAGGTGATCACCGAATTGACCGGCGAGATCGCTCGGCGGGATGTGGAGAAGATCAAAGGCAGCGGCCACTATCTTTTCAGGGGCGAGCCGCTCGAGAAGTTCGAGCGAATCCAGCGCGACATCGGAGAGACGATTGCGTTGACTTCCGGTGTTCGCGGTCTTGCGAAGCAATACCAACTCTTTCTTTCCAAGGCGGTCGAGACTGTCGGCAATCTCTCTCAGGCCTCCAGATCGCTAGCCCCGCCGGGTTACTCCTACCACGCGCGCGGCGACTTCGACATCGGCAAGGTGGGAATGGGCCCGGAGAATTTCACCGAGGCCTTTGCGAGCACCGACGAGTACCGGAAGATGATCGATCTCGGCTATGTGGATATTCGGTACCACGAAGCCAATCCATTCGGGGTTCGCCACGAACCCTGGCACATCAAGATCGCGTAGGACGCCGAGAGCGGCCGAGAAGCGGCGCAGGGCCCCGGCTACGGGCCGGTATCCCGTGGTGCTCGCCAAAGCGCTGCGCACCGCGGGAGCCCTTCGGCCCGGCCTCCCCGCACCGCGGTCGAGCGCGAACGAAGCGCAAGAAGACCCTAGAGATCGACCACCGCGACGGCGGACTCGCTCAAACTGCCCAGATAGAGGCGGTTGCCGTGTTCTCGGACACCGGTGACGATCGCCACTCGTCCGCTCGGGTCTTGCAGGTTATGGACGACCCGGCCCGCTGTGTCGTAGCCGAGCACAAACCCATGCCGTTTGGGCTTCGGCTGCAGCGGCTCGGGAAGCCGGGCGACGACGTGGCGCATCCACGGGCGGGGAAGCATGGCATCGAGCAGGCCGTCTCGCGGGCTGGGGATTGCAACCCAGAAGATCCCGTTCTCGAAAGACAGGTTGTCGGGAAACCCGGGAAGATTGTCGGCAAACGGCTCACTACGGCCCTGGCGCTCTCCACGCAGCCAGAGACGCTGGATCGAATAACTCGCGGTCTCGACTACCAGCAGGAAATCCTCATCGGGTCCCAGCGCGACTCCGTTGGCGAAGTGAAGCCCGTCGAGAAGGAGCTCGAGCCGACCGTCGACGCTTCGTTTGAACAGGCGCCCGGTCCCGGAATGCTCGAGCAGGTCGAGTTTGTACTTGTCGACGGCGTACCTCCGACTCGAATCGGTGAAGTAGATCGTGCCGTCTCGACCTACGCTGGCGTTGTTCGTGAAGACAAAGCGTTCTCCTTCGAAGCTGTCGGCCAGGGTTTCGAGGCTGCCGCCGGGTGGGAGTCTCAGCAGGCCCTTGTGAGCGTCGCAGATGATTAGGTTCCCGTCGACAGTCAGCTCGAGACCCAGCGGGCGACCGCCGGTCGAAGCTATTGTCTGGGGGTCTGAGGGCGAGGAACCGGCGACAGACGGTGTGAAGCGGATGATCCGACCGTCGTCGAGACCGGCATAGAGTCGGCCCTCGGCGTCCAGTACGACATCTTCGGGACCGGCGCCGCCCGTCGGCCACAGCTCGGCGCCGGCAAGGCGGTCGTTGGGAGCAAAGCCCCCCACGAGTCGGGGAGCGGCCGGTGGACGCCAACGTCTCGGTCGAAAGGCCATCAGTGGTCGAACCATTCCAACAGCCGATCTCTCGCTGCCTCCGGAGTCGCGGCGAAGAGCCCGTCGGCTCCTTCAGCCTCGAGCGCAAAACTTGCCGAGACCACCCCCCGGTCGAGCGACCTTCGCATGGTTTCCCCGAGCAGCCGTCCCGCCAGGACACCGCCGGCAAACGCATCCCCGGCGCCCGTGGGGTCGAGAACCTCGCCCGATCGGCTCGACCATTCGCGGGCCTTTCCAGTTTCGGTGTCGAAGTGAAGTCCTCCCAACGCGCCACGCTTGTAAAGGATCGAGGCGAGGCGCCGACGAGAGTTCTGCGGGCCGAGCTGCTCGAGCACCGGAACCGGACTGTCGAGCGCGCCTCGAATCGTCATCTCGTCCTCGCTCAGAAACAGCAAGTCGATCCGGGAGAAGAGCCGGCACCAGGAGTCAAAGGAGTGCTCGGTGAGCAGTTCGTACGGATCGGCGGAGAGCAAGGTGTTCGATCGCGTGGTGAGCCCTCCGACGAGATCCCTTTGGACGCTCCAAGGCATCGGAGCGAGGTGGATGGCGCGGAGTCTCCAGGACTCCGGCAGCTCTTCGACCGTCGGAGAGACGTCTGTGTGGGTAGGGCCGCCCAGCCGGTGAACAACCCGCCGCCGCCGGCCCTCGTAGAGAAGCCAGGTTCTCATTGTCGGTCCTCCGGTCGGTCGAACCCCGGTGAGGTCGATTCCGCGGCTACCGAGCTCTGCCAGCAGTTCCGGCGGGTAGTCGTCGCCTACGCGGCTGACGACACCGACGCCGACAGGCCAGAGAGAGGCGCCAAGGGCAACGTAGAGAGCCGCTCCGCCGGGTTGACCCATGCGGGTCGTACCGTCGGCATAAACGATGTCATCGAGAAGGAGATTTCCGACAACGGCGAGATCAACTGCGTTAGACACTGTTGCGGATGCGAGAGAGCTGCTGCAGATGGACGAGATCGTGCCCCGCGTAGAGACGCAGCATGTGTTCGACGCTTTCCTGGCCTCGCTCGCTGTGTTTGCCTGTGCGCTTCATCTCTTCGGGAGTGAGTGAGCCGAGGAGGCGCAGATTCATCTCTCGGATGGTGCGGATCTGAGCGATCGCAGCGTCCGGATCCACCTCGTTGTAGCGAAGTTTTGCTGCCCAGCGGTCCTGGTCGTAGCCGGTCAGGACCGGATCCGCATCGGCGAGCACGACCCGGAGTCGATAGGCCCAAACCAGTTCCGAATCCGCCAAGTGTTGGATCACTTCGAGTATCGACCACTTGCCGTGGGCTTCCGGTTTGCGCAAACGCTGCGGATCGAGATCGGCGATCAGTCTCTCGACCTCGTCCGGGAGCCTGCCCAGGATTTCGAGGGGATCGCGATCACCCGCAAGATCCATGACCGCGGCGATATAGGCGTCGGCCTCGGCGCCGGCTTCAGAGATCGGATTGGAGAAGATCGACATCAGTTGGTCTGCGAGGCAGTGGCAAAGGCTTCGGCCAGCAGCATGGCTCGGCGAGGTTCCAGGGGATTCGACCACAGACCTCCGCTCTTGAGCGACGAGCCGACAATCAGGGCGTCTGCCGAGGCGTATTCGGCCATATTCTCGGGTGTGATTCCGGAGCCGACCAGGGTCGGTACCGACACCGCCTGGCTCACCGCGTCCACATCATTTATATCGGTGGCGCGTCCGGTGGAGGTACCGGTGACAACGACGCCGTCGGCGAGAAAGAACTCCGCCGCCCGGGCGGTTTCGACGAGGTCGATGTCTGAGGTCAGGGTGTGCGCCGAGTGCTTCTTCTTGATGTCGGCAAAGACCGCTATGTTCTCTGCGGCGATCGCGACCCGATAGCGGAGCAGTTCGCCCGCGTCGGACTCGATCAGCCCTTCATCGGCGATGTGAGCAAAGGCAAAGCCCTCCACCCGCACGAACTCGGCGCCGGCCGCCTGGGCCACCGCCAGAGCTTCGCGGTTGGCGCCGGCAAGGATCTGGACACCGAGCGGCAGGGGAACCCGGTTGCGGACCTCCCGCCCCACGACCGCCATCGATGCAGTGACCTCGGGCCCCACCACGCGTTTGAGATACGGGCGGTCGTGCATGTTCTCGATCAGCAGACCGTGGAAACCGACCTCGTGAAGGACTCGGCCTTCGGCGACCGCCCGCTGGACGATCGCATCGATCGTGTTCCCTCCGTTGGGTGTTCCGGGGAGCGCGTCGAGATGGAGCACTCCAATGAGCGCTCGGGGCACCCCAAAAACTGCTTCGATGACTCCCTCGCTGTCCAAGCTGGGAAAGATCCTAACCGATGAGGGGAAAAGCCGTGTGGCGTTACCGGCTGCCGATTTCGACCGCGGCAATCTCCTGCTTGTTGCGGACAAAGATCCTGCCACCGGCGTAGCTGGGAGCTGCGTAGCCCTCTCCGCCCGTCAGCACCTGGATCGTCGCCCGCTCCTCGAACCTGTCCGGCCTCGCCTCGACGATCCGCAGGAGACCGCTCATGGTGCCGAGGACCACCAGGTGTCGGTCCACGAGAATGAGAGTTGCGTCACCCGTCTTGTGGCGCCAATGCATTTCGCCGGTCGCGGCGTCGATCGACGTCAGGAAGGGGCCGTCGAATCCATAGATAGCGCCATCGAGGTGAACGGCGGGGCTGTAGGAGTGTTGGAGGGAGTCGGATCTCCAGACCTCTTCGACCTGCCACTTGACGTCTTCCCGGTTGACGCGCAGCATCACCGCCCCCGCCTCCTGCGCCAAGAAGAGCCTGCCTCGGGGAAGCGGAAGAGGAATGCGATCCATCTCCCCCAGACTGTCGATGGACCAAAGCAGGCTCCCGTCGTCGGGACGCACAGCGTAGAGACGGTCATCCGCCGGCGCCACGATCTGACGCTCGCCCGCGATTGTCAACAAGGTGGGCGAGGCGTAGGAGCCCCATTTAGCGTGTGCCACCGACCACTCGATCTCGCCCGAGGTTTTGTGAAAGGCGACCAGGTTGTGCTTGTCTTGACCGCCGACCAGAACCGTCACGAGATCGTCGACAATCAGCGGTGAGGTGGACATGCCATAGGAGTGCGGCACGGCGCCGAGACTCTCTTGCAGATCTCGCGACCAGAGCGGTGACCCGTCGGTGGCAATGGCGTGGAGCTTGCCACGCGGGTTGAGAGCGAACACAGCGCCGTTCGAGCCTTGGACAACCGCCGGTGTAGAGGCCGGAGTGTCGTGTCCCGCGGCGTCGAGCCGGGTGCGCCAGTTCTCGCTGCCGTCGTGGACGTCCAGCGCCAGGAGCCACTCCTCCTCGCTCTCCTCCGCCAGGGTGTAGGCAGTTCCTCCGACGATGGAGACCGAGGAGAAGCCACCGCCGATCCCGGTTCGCCACGAGACTCCGAGCTCGATCTGTTTGCCTCGGGGAAAGACCCCGCTGACCGTAGCTGCCCCGGTGCGGTGCGGGCCCATCCACTGGGGCCAGTCGCCGGCGGGGTTGACCTTCGAGACCGGGTTCTGCAACGTGCCGGCCGAGAGCGTGGGAGCTGCCGGCGCCGTCGTGTGGGTCGTGTCGATCCAGGTGGCGATGGTCATCGCCTCCGGTGTCCTGTGGATCTCGACCGCGGGAGGCGAAGCGTGAATCGTTCCGACGGAAAGGCTGCCGTGAAAGCCGCCGACGAGTTGGACATCCAGCGACACCCTCTCCGTCCGGTGAATCTCGCCCCCACCGAGGGCGCTGAGGCCGCATCCGCTCGTGCGATGACCGCCGCAGACCCATGCCGTACCGCCGGAAGAGGCGACTTCGAGGGCAATGACGCGAGAGTTTGGAAGTAGCTCAGCGATCCTCAGAGCCATCGGCTCATCAACGCCGTGGCCGGCTCCACGGGCGAGCTGTGCGTGAAGATTGCCGACGAGGGAGATGGTGAAGCCCTCTGGAGCCGAGGAAACAGCGGCGGCCAGGGCATCGGCCATCGCCTGCTCTCGATCCTCACCGCGGGCTCCTCGTTGGTCGATGAGGACGACTCGCAGGGGTTCGCCCGACGCCATCAGCCTTTGCAGGTCTTGGAGGAGGGTCGCCATGGCTTCGCTCGCGCGGCCGTCTTGATAGCCCGACTGCCAGAAGGGGCCGGCGAGAAAAGCTTGTCGGTCGACGAGTGTGCCCGCCGAGGCGAGGAAGCCGGTGACCAACGCTTCTTCCTCGCGGGGAATCTCGAGTGCCACGGTGACCGATTGGCCGCGATCGAGAGCCCAAGCGGCGATGCGCGACACCATTGCCGGTGCTTCGACGGTCCCGTGGATCTCACCGAGAACCAGGACGGTCCGCGGTTTCAGAACGCGCTCGAGGGGTGAGAAGACGGTGTTTTCTTTGCTCGGGGTGGCGGCTCGACACCCGAACACCACCAGGAAGGTGGTCAGTAGAACGACTCCGAACAAAGTGCGCCTTCGCGCTCTCATACCGGTTCGCATACTACTCATACGGTTCTCGAACGCCCTGCGTCCATCTTCGGCTGCGGCCGGAGGCTCCACCAGGGCGTCTGGGAGACTCCTCTATCCGGCCCGTTCTTGGAGCAACGCCACCACCTCGTCGCGATGCGAGTGAACGATCAGAAGAACCAGGTCGCCGGGTCTTGCCCAGTCGAGCGCTGCCATAGCGGCGGCGATCTCGCTGTCGACCCGCTCGAGACAGTCATCGTTCGCTCCCAGGCGTCGCAGCTCCGTCTCGAGCATCGTGGCAACCTCGCCCTCGGGCCGGCCGCGGAGATAATCGGTCAGCTCTTTGATCAAGACGCGGTCGGGCCGTGCCTTCCAGGTTGCGCGCGCCAGCTCGAGAATCGACTCGTCATCGCGGTCTCCCGCCTGGCCGATCGCAACCAGCCGTCGCTTGGCGTTCATCGCCTTGGCCATCCCCAGAATTGCCTCCAGGCCGTGGGGGTTGTGCGCGAAGTCGACCACGACCCGAGCGCCGTCGATCTCGAAGACATTGAGTCGGCCCGGGTTGGACTCCGGCGTGCTCTCGAATTGACGGAGCCCCTCGGCGATCGGCTGGATGCTCAATCCCAACGCCTTGGCAACGCCGATTGCCGCCAGCGCGTTGGCGATGTTGTGGCGCGCTGCCCCGCCAAGGGCGATCGGAACGTCCGGTACTTCGATTAGCGGCAGGATCCTGCCACCCTCCTTCAAGACCAGCCTTCCGCGCTCCTGAACACAGGCTTCGCCTCCCGCCGCGATGTGTTCAGCCAAGAAGGGGTCTGAGGCGTCGAGCGAGAACCAGGTCACCGGCATCTCGAGCCTTGCGCCGCGCTCGCGGATCTGCGGGTCGTCAGCGTTCAGGACCAGGTGCCTGCAGGCGCGGGCGACGATGAACTTGCATTCGGCGATAGCCTCGACATCGTGCACACCAAATTCGCCGAGGTGGTCCTCGGCCACGTTGGTGATGAGCGCCACGTCGGCGCTCTCGATGGCGACGCCACGTCGCAACATTCCACCACGTGCGGTCTCGAGAACGGCGCACTCTATTCGTCGGTCGCGTAACACCTGACGGGCGCCACCCGGTCCCGAGTAGTCGCCATGATCGAGAATCTCACCTCCCGCCGCGATCCAGTCTGTGGAGGAAACACCGGGTACTCGTCCACCCGCACGCACCATTGCCGCGAGCAACCGCACCGTTGTGGTCTTGCCGTTGGTCCCGGTCACCAATCCCACCGGGATGTCGTGAACCTTTCTCCAGTCGACCTCTTCTGGTTGGGGTAACTCGCCCACCGGCCACGTGCTCGAACCGACACCCAAGCCCACCGAGGCGTGGTCGTCATCCGAGAGAAAGGTGACGCCGTGCTCGCGAGCGGCTTCCGCGAGGCTCGCGAGCCGCGGATTGACTTCCCGAGCGATGGTCTCGCGGAGACGGGCGGCGCCTTCCTCGAGCACGGGTACGGGCTCGCCTGCCAGCTCGGCGCTCGCCGCGTCCCACGCCCACTCGTTGACTTCGGTGGCGGCGTAGAGCGCATCGATCGGTGCTTCGAATGCCAGGCTCATTCCACCCGGGAACACCCGGCTGACGAGAGTGGTTCCCGCCCAGCCGACCGCTTTCAGGGCGCGCTTCGCATGCCGTCGCCAGGCCTCGACCGCGGGGTCCCCCGCCGAGGCTCGGGAATCTTCCTCGGCCGAGTCGAGCGCAATGTCCAGGACAGCACCCGGTCGATCGGTGAGCAGGTTCGGACCGGTCAGGCGGCGAGAGTCGCGAACTTCCATGAGAAAACGGGGATTGGCTCGGGAGGGTGGGGGTCAGGGACGTGCCTGTCCCCGGTTTGGTCCCCGTCCGGTCAATCGTCTTCTTCCTGGCGCGCCAGACGTACGCCCTTTTCGTCCCGGACCAGCAGATCCGCCGCCGGCAGCTCGAACGCCGGTAGGTCGACGATCTCCGGCGGCTTTGCCGGTTGGTGGGTCGCGCCTGCGGCGGCGACTTCCACCGAGGGCGAGAACTCGACGATCTGTTTCCAGCACCGGCTGATCCGGTCACCGAGGATCAAGACCAGGCCCCCCGTCTCAGCGCGGCTCAGCGCGGCGTGGGTGGCTTTCTGCTCGTCGGGGATGATCTCGATCGTCGCCTCCGGGACGCCGGCCTTCTCCAGCGCCTTCGAAAGGATGCCCGGGATCTCGTCGCCGTCTCTGCCCCGCAAGTTGTCGTCCCGCCGGCAGATGTAGTGGTCGAAGTGGCCCGCGGCAAGCTCGGCCATCTCTCGGATGTCTTCGTCGCGCCGGTCGCCGGGCGCCGCCAGCACACAGATCTTGTGGCCGCCGCAATCGAGGTTGTCGACCAGCTGCACCATCGCGCCGACCGCGTGGGGGTTGTGGGCGTAGTCGAGGATCACCTTGAACGGGTGTTGATCGTAGATGTTGAGCCGGCCGGGGGCCTGGAAGTACGACGTGTCGAAGGTGCGCAGCCCCTGGCGTATGTCGTCGAGCACGACGTCCATCGCATAGGCGATCGCCGCAGCGAACATCGCGTTCTGGACGTTGTGGATGGCCTTGCCCTCGATGGTCGCCGGGATCAGATGGGTCCAAAGCAACGGAATGTGGGTGCCGCGGTCGTAGATCGTAATCATGTGACCGTTGATGCCTTCCTCGAGCACCAGGCCGCGACCGTCGGCACGGATGTGCTCGCGCACCAGCGGGTGGCGCGGGTTCATCGTCACGTAGCAGAGCTGTTCGGCGTCGCTGTGATCGGCCATCTGCAGGCAGATCGGGTCATCGGCGTTGAGCACCGCGGTGTTCTGCGCGACTTCCACGACGATGCGTTTGACTCGTCCTAGTTCTTCCACCGTATTGATGCCGCGTAGGCCCAGATGATCGCCGGCGACATTGAGAACCGCTCCCACATCGCACCTGCGGTAGCCCAAACCCGCGCGTAGCAGCCCGCCTCGAGCGGTTTCGAGCACCACGGCGTCCACTGAGGGGTCGCGCAGCGCCATCCGCGCTGCGGTCGGACCGGTCATGTCGCCCGGAACCGTCAAGTGGCCGTCAATGTACACGCCGTCCGAAGTGGTGAGACCGACCGTGCGTCCGGCCAGCTTGAGAATGTGCGCCACCATCCGGCTGGTGGTGGTCTTGCCGTTGGTGCCGGTGATCGAAGCAATCGGGATCCGTGACGGGGATCCGGGTGGGAAGAGCATGTCGATAACCGGGCCGGCCGCGTCGCGGGGCTCGCCTTCACTTGGGGCGACGTGCATCCGGAAGCCGGGGGCGGCATTCACCTCGCAAATCGCGCCGCCGGTCTCGTGAAAGGACCTTGAGATGTCGGTGGTCAGAAAGTCGATGCCCGCGACGTCGAGCCCCACGGCGCCGGCCGCCCGAATCGCCATCTGGCGGTTGTCGGGGTGAACGTCGTCGGTGACGTCGACCGCCGTGCCGCCGGTCGAGAGATTGGCGGTCGAGCGCAAATAGACGACCTCGCCCTTCTGCGGCACCGATTCGCGGGTCATCTCCCTGAGGGCCAACAGTCGATCGGCCTGGCGATCGAACTCGAGCCGGGTCAGCACCTTGGCGTGACCGACGCCGCGCCGGGGATCCGAGTTGACGATATCGACCAACTCTTCGATGGTCTTCTTGCCGTCTCCTACGACATGTCCGGGGACCCGTTTCGAGGCGGCGATCAACTCGCCATCGACAACCAGAAGCCGGTGATCGAGGCCTCGAATGAAGCTCTCGACCAGCACCGTGCGGCTGTGTTCGCGGGCGTTGGCGTAAGCTATCCGCACGTCGTCGGGTTGCTCAAGGTCGATCGACACTCCACGACCGTGGTTGGCGTTGAGCGGCTTGACCACCACCGGATAGCCGATTCTCTCGGCGGCTCGGACCGCGTCCTTTGGGCTGTAGACCAGCCGCTGGTGGGGGACCGGCAGCCCGAGATCGCCGAGCAAGGTGTTGGTCTCTTCCTTGTCCGAGGCCATCTCCACCGCAATGTGCTTGGTCTCGCCGGTGACCGTGGCCTGGATGCGCCTCCCATACTTGCCGTGCCCGAGTTGCACCAGGCTATAACGGTTGAGCCTGAGCCAAGGGATATCGCGGTCGTCCGCTGCCGCCACCAACGCCGCGGTACTCGGTCCCAGCGTCCGGCGCTGCGCCGCGCGGATAAACGAGTCGCGCTCGTCTTCCCAATCGAGGGTTTTGCCGCGGATCGCATGAGGCTGCAACTGTTCGGGCAGAAGGTGCTCGAGGAGCTGGAGACCGAGTTGCGCCGCCTCCAGACCGACATCGCGCTGAATGTAGCGATAGACGACCTCGTAGAGCCCTGGCTCCCCGGTACCTCGGGTCTTGCCGAAAGTCACCTTATAGCCGGCCGAGTTCTGGAGCTCGATCGCAACATGCTCCAGGATGTGACCCATCCAGGTTCCGTCGTCCTCGGTCAGCCGGCGCACAAAACCACCCGGTGTGCGGTAGGAACAGCCGTGTTGGCGGAGCCCCGGTAGGACCTCGAGGAGGCGGTCGATGAACGCCGGCCCGAGGCGCGTGCTTGACCATTCTTCGAGCTCCTCCAGGTCGACCGTGAGCCGGATGACGGGGAACCGCGCGTAAAGGCTGGGGCCGAGATAGACGGAGCGATTGAGGATCTTCATCTGGAGGATCCGGCCGAGGATCCGACTGTGGCCTCGGCTCGGAGCTCGGTCTCGGGCCGAATTCCGGGGGCTGGTGGTGGTGTGGCCTCACGGGTCCCGATGTCGAAGGTCGCGCCCTCGATCAGGATGTGGAGGCGGATGTTGAGCATGCAGACGGCCTCCGACTGCTTGGCGGAGTCCATCGACGAATACTGGAGATCTGAGGGGTCGACAACCGTAATGGCGCCGCTTCCGAACACCTCGAGACGGTCGTCGGGTCCGATAAAGGCCGCGGTGTCCTCGTCGAGTCCGATCCCGACCGGGCGCGGGTTGTAGGCCAGCGCGGTCAACAATCTTCCCAGGCGATCGCGCTCGCGAAAATGCTGGTCGATCACCGCGGTCTTGGTGAGCCCCAGACCCGGCGCCAGCGTCACCATGTCGGCGTGCGGCGTCGAGCCTTCGGCGCCAAAGGCGATCATGTGCTCGGAGAGAAACGCCGCACCCGCCGACGTACCCGCGATGTGAAGTCCGTCCTCGGCGCTACGACGGCGGAGGATTTCGGCCACCTCGGTGCCGCCGATCGTGGTCGAGAGCCTCAGCTGGTTGCCACCGGTTAGGAACACCCCCTGGGCGTTCTCCAACCGGCCGAGCCAGCGTGGGTCGTTGCAGTCTTCGCGGGTCTCGAGCGGCAGCGAGCGAGCCGCGCCCACTCCCAGGTCGCGAAACACGCGCTCGTACCCCGGACCCGTCTCCGGGAGCTGCGAAGCCGTGGGGATGATCGCGATCTTTGCCTCGCGGCCGCCGCAGAGGTTCGCGAAGCGGTGCAGGATCTCGGGGTCACGGAGCCTCTCTTCGGCCCCGCCGATGGGAATGATGTGTCCACGACTCATGATCTTGCCTCGCCTTGTTCACCGATCTCAGATTGTTCGAAGACTCCGTGCCTTGTCAACTCACCACTCAGGAGATGCCAGCGACCGCGAGCCATCACGTGACGGGCCGTACCGTCCGCCTCGAGGGCGACGAGATCGGCATCGCCGCCCACCGTGACTCGTCCCTTGCCTGCGAGCCGCAGCAGATCGGCGACATTCGAGGTGAACGCGGGCAGGACGGCTTCCATCGCGTGCCCAGCCTGGAGTAGCTTGCCCAGGCACTCGATGAGGGCGCCCGGTTCTCCGACGTCCATCGAGGTCACCCGGCCGCCGGCATCAAAGACCGGCAGGCAACCGCCGCCGTCCGAACTCACTGTAACGCGTTCAGCCGGGAGCCCGGCGGCGAGGTACTTTGCCAGAGCGTCTTCGGCGCTCCAGGCGTCCTCGTCCTCGGCCACCGGAAAGGCGGTCAAGTCGATGGTCGAGCCCGCCTCACCGGCGAGCCGCAGAGCTTCGTCGAAGAGCGCTTTGCGGCGGTTGACATGGGTCGGGTGAAAGACCCGTGCGGGAATCTCGCTGCCAGCTATCGCCCGGCGCACCAGCTCGAGACCGCGCTCGCCGTCGCCCATATGAAGGTGAACCGTGCCGGCCTTGCCGGTCATGAGACCCGCGACATGCGCCTCGGCGGCGATCTTCAACAGCTCGTCGAGCGTTGGCTGGCTCGAACGGTGATCGCTCAACGCCAGCTCGCCGACACCGATCACCCGGTCGACGAGGACGATATCGCCGCGAGCGCTTCCGGTGACGGTTGCGGGGGGCAGGTGGTAGCCGCCTGTGTAGCACCAGGCCGAGAGGCCTTCGGCGACCAGCCCGCGCACCTGGGTGACGAGCGATGCGGTGGTTCGGGTCAGATCGTCGGTACCGAGAAGTCCGACAACCGAGGTGATCCCGTTTCGGGTGAAACGCGACAGTCCCAGGGGTGGCACCCGGCTTTCTGGGCCCGCTTCGCCGCCACCACCGGTCACATGGACGTGGCCGTCGATGAGGCCGGGGATCAACCGGGCTCCCTCGAGGTCCACCTCGCTTGTCACCAGCTCACGGCTAACAGGCGGTGGGTCCGTGCCCATCCAGATGACCCTTCCGGCACAGACAGCGAGGTTCATTTGGCCGAGCGGCTCCGGCGTGTACACCTCGGCGTTGAGAATAAGGTCGATCATCGGGACGCGTATTGTAGCGGCACATTACGAGGGACAGACACCCGTAATGTCAGAGAGGGTACAATCCGCCGCCTATCTTAGTGATTGCGTCTCAAACGCCCCGGGTGGGCCGGTCGCGTTCGAGGGGAACTCAAACAGTCTGAGAGAAAAGGAGATCCGATGAAGAAGAAGAGCCTCGTCACCATGACCCTGGGTGCCGCCTTTCTGATGGCTGCCTTCCTGCCAGCCCAAATGGAGCCGGCGCCCTACATCACCATCCACTACGATCGCATCGACCCGGCTCAATCGGCGGCATTCGAGCAGAACAACAAGGATTGGGTCGAGGCCTTCAGCGCCGCAAAGGCCGGTGCGGATTTCCATTGGCGCGGATACCAGAGCGGCTTTACCTATGCCTGGGTGAGCGACCTGCCAAGTTATGCGTTCCTCGACGGGAACGACGCCCGCGAGAAGATGCTCAACGAGAAGATGGGCGAAGGCAAGCTCGAGGCCCTCGAGGGAGGCGCCCGCGGCGCGATCATCGAGCACCACAACGAGATCTGGAAGCACGAGCCCGACCTGACCTATCAGCCCGAGGGCTTCAGCCCCGAGGGCATGGGCGCGGTGGAAGTCACGACGGTCGATATTAAGCCGTCGATGAACAAGGAATACCGCGAACTGGTCAAAGAGGCGATCGCGGCCTTGAAGAAGATCGAAGCGCCGATCAACTTCCTGGGAAACAGCACGCCGTACGGCGAGGGGTCCTACACGTATGTCAGTTGGGGCAAGGACCGGGCATCTCTTCATTCGGCACCCGGAATGGGCAAGCTTCTAGCCGAGGCCGTGGGCGAGGAGAAGGCTCAGGAGATGTTCGCTCACTACATGAACTGCGTCTCCAACGTCGCAGAGCGTGACTGGCGCGTCCGCGACGACATCAGCTACATCTCCGATGGCGAGATGATGGGTGAGGACAAAGAATCGATGGAGTAGGGGGGCTGGCTCCACCCGAATAATTGGGGTTCTGGAGTACGACAATCGGGGGACACCGTTCTCGGTGTCCCCTTTTCTATCTCCGGATTACCGGCAACTTGATGTAGCTTGGATACTCCGCCGAGTGATGCACGGTGTTGATCGCCACCACCGGCTCGGTCTCGTCGTAGTTGTTACCGCCGGTGTTCAGGTTGCGCGCAAACCGCGGGAAGTTGCTGCTCGACACCTCGATCCGGATTCGGTGCCCGGCCTCGAACGTGTTGCTAGTCGACATCGGAGAGACCTTTAGTTCGTAGACTTCACCCGGCGCCATCATCAACTGCTTGTCGTAGCCCTCGCGGTAGCGAGCGCGTTGGATGGTCTCGTCCAGGTTGTAAGCGGTGCCGTCGGGCAGAACGTCGATCAACTTGACCGAGAAGTCCGTATCTTTGGCGCTCGAAGAGACATAGAGGGTCGCCTCGATCGGGCCGGTCACCTCGATCGTTTCCTCCAGCGGTTCGCTGGTGTAGACCAGGATGTCGTACCGAGCCTCGCGCTCGCGTTGATCGAACGAGCCCGGTTGGACCGCGTCACCGGTGCAGCACACGCCGCCTCCGAGCGAGACGACCGGGTTCATCGGGTCGTAGGGGAAGGTGTCCGAATTGGCGGTGGAGACGCCGGTTGTCGCCAGCGCCTTATCTCCCGATGTGGGCGTCGATCTCCGTTTCGACCGTTTTCTTTCGCCGCTCTCGCGCACCAAGACTCCGTCCCCGAACAGGCTGTTGGCCTTGCCGCCGCTGCCAAGGAGCCACGTCTCCATCTCCACTCGCTTGGGCGGCCAGGTCTTCGATTCCTTCCACTCGTTGGCGCCCATCGTGTAGTAGCGCACTTTTGGGTAGTTTCTACCGAATCCGTTCTTCTCGCCCTTCAACCAGAGATCGAACCAGTCGAGGATCATCCTCCGATAGTCAAACCGTGCATCCCCCATGTTGCGCTCGCCGACGATCGTCTCTTCCTTGGCCCGCGTGAAGGCACAGTGGGTGACCGGCGCCACCACCATGAACTGGTTGTCCCTCACGTCGTCGTCGGCGCCGTTCTCGGTCGCGTGCTGAAAGAGTTCGAGATTCGGGCCGATCGAAACGTCGTACCAGGAGTTCATCCACAGGGCGGGCACTCCCCAGGGCTCGCTGTCGTGGTAGAGACCGCCCTCGTACCAGGCGGGGTCGTTGGGAAACCGCTGGATGAGCTCCGAATAAGTCCCTTTTGGACCCTCGACCTCCCTCATCATCTTGACGAGCGGTAGATGCTCGAGCGCTTTCGGCCAATCGACCTCCGGCATCTCGGGTGCGAGGTCGAAGTACTTCGAGAGTCGGACCCGGTCCTCGTGCGAGAGGTCGGTGGGCAGGAGCGGCCGCTGGGTGTTCTGGACCCCATAGAGCCAGACTCCGAAGAGCATCTGGTAGACGCCGCCTCGGTACCAGTTGCCTTGTTCGTAATAGTCGCCCACCCGGCCGATGCCGGCCCCTGAGGCCTGCGGCACCATCGCCGCATGGGCGGGGTGGTCCATCGCGGCGAGCGCCAGTTGCCACTCTGCCGAGGACGAGCACCCGATCGTTCCGACTTTGCCGTTCGACCAGTCGCGCTGAGCGATCCAAGTCAGGGAGTCGTAACCGTCGGTCCGCGGAAAGCCGAGGATCTCCCACTCGCCTTCCGAGAAGAACTTGCCACGCTCGTTCTGGATGACGATCGCATAACCCGACTCGAGCATCGGGATGATGGCGTTGAGCATGAACTTGCGCAGCTTGTTGAAGTTGTAGGGCGTGCGCCAGAAGACCGTTGGGAGGTCAACTGTCTTGCCTGAGGCGATGTCTTTTGGGCGATAGATATTGGTAGCGAGTCGGATACCGTCCCGCATCGGCACCATCACCTTCTGCTCGACGACCGAGATCGACTCGAGCTTCTTGCGAAGCTCCTCGAGATCCGAATCGTCGTCCTGGGCGTAGAGGGGGAGGGAGAGGCCGGCGAGCAGCGCAGCGCTAATCGCGGTCATGGCAAGCAAGGGGCGCGTTGGTCTCAAGGTCGTATTCCTTCTTTGAATTGCCGGGGGCCGGATTGTACCGGTAGGCGCTTCGGCTGCGAGAATGGCGACTCTCTTTGTAGTATCTTTCTGCTTCGTCAACGAGCCTAGAGGTCAACCCATGACAGACACATTTTCATCTCGCAGAACGATCACCGCAGGCGGCGTAAATCTCCGCTTGGCCCACCTGCCCTCGCTGGAAAACCAGGGCTTCAACATCTCCCGTCTTCCGTATTCGATGCGGATTCTGCTCGAGAATCTACTGCGGCGAGAAGACGGCGTGGTGGTGCCGGCCGAGGACATCGAGGCGGTGGCCCGGTGGGATCCCAACGCCGAGCCCTCGACCGAGATCGCGTTTATGCCGGCCCGGGTCCTGCTGCAGGATTTCACCGGGGTTCCGGCGGTGGTGGATCTCGCCGCGATGCGAGACGCGATGGTGGAGATGGGGGGTGACGCCAAGAAGATCAACCCGCTGCAGCCGGCGGAGCTGGTGATCGACCACTCGGTACAGGTCGACGAGTACGGCTCGGCGGCGGCCTTTCTGATCAACGTCGAGAAGGAGTTCGAAAGGAACCGCGAGCGCTACGCGTTCCTGAAGTGGGGGCAACAGGCATTCGACGATTTCAAGGTGGTGCCGCCGGGGACCGGAATCGTCCACCAGGTGAACCTCGAGTACCTGGGCCGGGTGGTGATGACGGGCGGCTCTTCCAACGGCAGCGATCAGGAGCCGCACCAACCTCCGATGGCCTACCCCGACACGTTGGTCGGCACAGACTCGCACACGACGATGATCAACGGGCTGGGCATCCTGGGATGGGGCGTCGGTGGGATCGAGGCCGAGGCGGCGATGCTCGGCCAGCCGATCTCGATGCTCGTGCCCCAGGTGGTGGGTTTCCGCATCGTCGGAGAGCTCAGCCCAGGGGCGACGGCGACGGATCTGGTGCTGACCGTCACCCAGATGCTCCGTTCCAAGGGCGTGGTGGGGAAGTTTGTCGAGTACTTCGGTCCCGGGATCGCGAAGCTGCCGGTCGCCGATCGCGCGACGCTGGCCAACATGAGCCCCGAGTACGGTGCGACCTGCGGCATTTTCCCGGTGGACGAAGTGACACTCGAGTACCTGCGCTTCACCGGCCGTTCGGAGGAGCAGGTGGCTCTGGTCGAGGCGTACATGAAGGAGCAGGGGCTTTTCCACACGCCGGATTCACCCGAGGCCGGGTACTCGGACACGATGGAGCTCGATCTGTCAACGGTGGAGCCGTCGCTCGCCGGGCCAAAGCGGCCCCAGGACCGGATCCTTCTCGGCGATGTCAAAGCCTCCTTCATGGACGGCCTGTCGGATTTGATGGGACCGGGTGGCGGAGGGAAGAAGTCGCCGCTGGTGATCGCCGATGGGACCGGCGAGTCGGCAAGCGGCGTCGCTGTTGCTGAAGAGACGGGAGTCGAGATCACTGCCACCGGTGTCAAGACGTCCTGGCGGGGCGCGACCTTCGAGCTCTCGCACGGCTCGGTGGTGGTCGCGGCGATCACCTCGTGCACCAACACATCGAACCCCTATGTGATGGTGGCTGCCGGGCTCCTGGCCAGAAATGCGGTGGGGAAGGGGCTGGAGTCCAAACCGTGGGTCAAGACCTCGCTCGCCCCGGGCTCCAAGGTGGTGACCGACTATCTGG
>JAOTZA010000210.1 GCA_029861655.1 Acidobacteriota bacterium
TGCACCGATCTCCACATCGTCACCAATGACGACTTCTCCCACCTGCGGCACCTTGTGGTGCCTGCCCTCGGTCTGGGAATAACCGTATCCATCGGCACCGATCACCGCACCCCCATGGACGACGACCCGCCGTCCCAGGGTGACGTCCTCCATCACGACGGCGTTCGGGTGCAAGACCGAATCTTCACCCACCTTGGAGCGGGTACCCACATGGACATTGGCGGAGACGACGCAACGGTCTCCAATCTCGGTCTCAGCGCCGATCACCGCACCCGGACCCACCGCCACATCGACCCCCAGCGCCGCCGAGGGATCTACGGTGGCGGTCGGCTCGATTCCCGGGACTCGGCGCCGCCTGCTCGCCGCAATGACTTCCAGGACCCGCGAAAAGGCGGCCCCGGCGTCCTCTACGACCAGCTGGTGGGCACTGATTCCCTCAACGGCGATCGGCACCACGAGAGCGCCCGCCCGCGACTTTCGCGCCTTCTCTTCATGGGCTCTACCACGCACAAAGGAGAGCTGTTCGGGCCCCGCGTTCTCGAGTGAAGCGACCGAGCGACATAGAAAACCTGGATCACCGAGGATGTCACCCGAACCGATCACTTTGCGGACCTCCTGTAGCGTTTTCTCCAGTCTGGACATCGCGTGACTCCTTGGTCTCGATCGATCTATCGGTCTATCGGCGATCGCCCCGAGTCTTCCAGATCCACCAGTAGATCGCTCCGTTGAGCAGCAACACCCCGGCTCCTAGAAAGAGCTGCACCCACCGCGTCAGCCCCTCCGGATAGACGACGGGAAGCAGGTAGTGCTCTACAAACCCGCCCTCGTAACCTGACTCTCCAGCCGCGGCGCGCAGCCGGTTCTCGAGCGGTGTCAGTGGACAGACTCCACCTGAGAGCTCGATCGCCGCACCCCACAGCGCCGCGGGCGCGTGAACCCAACCCATCTGCCGCCAACGCAGCACGACAAGCCCACCGACGGCCACAAAGACGACAAAGACAAGATGGAGAACCAGGACGAGATCGGCGAGAATTCTCACCGGCGTACCTTTCCAAGCACGGGATCACTCTTGCTAGAAATCAAAGAGCTCGTCAAACGCCTTCTTCGGGTCGCTGTCGTCTGAATCCGATTCGAAACCCTGAACGATCTTGGGCTCGAATTTCGTGCACGTGTTCCCTCTTGACTTGCCGACAACTCGCTCCTCGATTCCGGCTCGACACTCGTTCCGCGCCGATGTGTCGAAGTGCCGACAGTTGACGCAGCTGTGCAAGGCATCGCCGCAAGATCGGCAGTCGGCATGGACATCGACCTCGCTCTCGAAGCTCGCTTCGGCGCCGCAGCGGGCACACTTGAAGGCCTCGGCGGTCGGGGCGCCCAGACCGCGGCCACGGGGACCGTCCTGCCGAGGCTGCGGCGCGCGCGAACGACTCCGCTCCCTCGGCTCCTCCTCCATGTAGCCCCGTTGGCCGTACTTTCGAGAGCTCACGGTTTTCTTATAACAGATTCCTGTGGCGCTCGCTCTTGGAGGCTTTCCGATTCTGTGCTAAAAAACTTCTGGCACGTCCGAGGTTTCGGGGAACCGCGAAGGGAGCAAAGAAGTCTGACACAGACGGCCGACGAGCGACGTAGCAACCGCCGGTACCGGGTGGAGGGGGTGCGTGGACAGTTTCTGTTCTCCACCGACGCCCGGGTCATCGACATGAGCCTCAACGGCATGTCGCTCGAGATTGCCAGCCCGCTCAAGGTGGGCCGCGAGTACTCCCTCAAGCTCGACCGTGAGGATGCGGTGATCCAGCTCAAGGGAACGATCGTCTGGTGCACTCTGGTCCGTACCACACGTGATGAGCGCGGCGACGTGATTCCCGTCTACCGGGCGGGAATCCATCTCGAGGACGTGATCTCCGGCAAGGCCGGAAAACTCATGGATTTCATCCAGGAGAACGCCATCGTCAGCCTCGAAAAGAGGCTCTTCGGCCGGTTTCGCGTCGAAACCGAACAATCTGCGGACCTGGGTTTTGAGGCTGAATTCCAGGTGATCCAGCTCAGCCTCTCGGGCATGTTGGTCGAGACCGAGATCGCACCTCCGGTGGAAAGCCGTTGCCGGATGGAGATCGAGATCGGCGAGATGTCTCTGGACGCCGAATCGCGAGTCGTACGAGTGGAAACGGTCGAACGCGAGCCGGAGGGCGGGGGTCCCTCGATACCGATCTTCTCACTGGGTGTCGAGTTCGCCGATTTGACGCCCGAGTCTGTCGAGTCGCTCGAGACGTTTATTCGAGACGAAACCGGCTCCTGACCTCACCGATCCGGCCTGGCGGGAGACGACCTACCCCAAGGGAGAGGGACAGGGTCCAGCGCCAGTGGCTACACTTCGTGTGAAGTGCGCGGATCCAACCTGAAGCCGCCCCTTTTGGCGGCCCTGGTTCTCCTCCCAATCCTTGGCTCGTCCGGCCCGCTGACGGCCGAGGACGCTCCAAGGAACCTGCGCGAGGCGCTGGCCCGGGGTACGGCCAGCCTCGCGTTTCGCTACCGCCTCGAACAGGTGGACGACTCGGGTGTCTCATCCGGCAAAGACGCCAGCGCATCGACGCTGCGGACCAGCCTGGGTTACAAGACCGCCCCCTTCAAGGGCCTCCACTTCTTCGTCGAAGCGGAGAACGTCGCGACGGTGGGCAACGACCAACTCTTTCGCAACGTCGGCGCCGGGAGCGCTTCGAACGGCGTGACCGATAGACCGGTCGTCGCCGATCCGGCTCTGACCGAGCTCAACCAGGTCTGGATCGAGCTCGAGCGCGGGGAGACCCGCTTCCGAGCCGGACGCCAGGAGATCAATATCGGTGATCAGAGGTTTGTGGGAGCCGTCGGTTGGCGTCAAAACCATCAATCGTTCGACGGCCTGAAGATCGTCAATGGTTCCCTGGAGAGGGTCTCCCTGACCTATGCCTTTGTCGACAGCGTGCAGCGGATCTTCGGCGACTCGAAAGACATGTCGAGTCACCTGGTCGAAGCTCGCTTCACGCTCTCGGATGCGGCTCGGGTAACGGGATACGCCTACGTGCTGGACTACGATCGTGTCGCCGATTCGAACCTATCGACTGCGACCCTCGGCGCCGAGCTCGCCGGTCACCATCCGCTCGGGAACAACAGGAAGCTTCTCTACGAACTCGAGGCGGCCCGGCAGAGAGACGCCGGGGACAACCCGAGCGAGATCGAGGCCGAATATTTTCACGGTCTGTTGGGTATTGCTTCGGCCAGGCTGACCGCAAAAGCGGGCTGGGAGCGGCTCGACGGCAGCCCCAGCGATGGCCAGTTCCGAACCCCCCTGGCCACGCTTCACAAATTCAACGGCTGGGCGGACAAGTTCCTCAACACCCCCGTCAACGGGCTCGACGATATCTACCTCCTGCTCACCGGAAAGGCGGGCAAGCTCGGCTGGACAGCGGTCTTTCACGACTTCGCGGCCGCCACGGGCAGTGGAAGCTACGGAGAGGAACTGGATCTGCAACTCACCTACCCGACGGCTTGCGGACTGGCGCTCGGTTTCAAGGCCGCGCTCTTCGATGCCGATTCCCATTCCGCCGACACGGAAAAGCTGATGTTGTGGACGACCTACAAGTTTTAAGGGAGCTGAACCTTGCGAAAGACCCGAATCCTCATTTTCTGCCTCGTCGCCGGCCTGATCCTCCACGGTGCAGCCGTCTGGGCGCAACGAACCACCCCCATGGAACCCACCGAGGAAAGCCTCTCGTGCAACGAATGCCATGCCGAGCAAACGACCGCCATCTATCAAGAATGGGGCAAGTCAAAGCACCATCGGGCCAATGTCGGCTGCTACGAATGCCACCGGGCCGAAGAGGGTGACCCCGATGCTTTCGACCACATGGGCTCGCTGATCAGCATCATCGTCTCGCCCAAAGACTGTGCCCGCTGCCACGCAAAAGAGGTAGAGGAGTTCGACGAGAGCCACCATGCCAAGGCGGGTTTGATCCTCGGGTCGCTCGACAATTTTCTGGCCGACGTCGTCGAAGGAGACAAGAACTTCTACGGCGGTTCGGCCCTGACGGTGAGCGGCTGCAAGCAGTGTCATGGCGGTGTGGTGAAGGTCAACGAGGACGGGTCGCTCGAGCCCACCGGCTGGCCCAACACCGGGATGGGGCGACTCAATCCCGACGGTTCGATCGGCGCCTGCACAGCCTGTCATCAGCGGCACGCCTTTTCCGCCGAGCAGGCACGGCGTCCCGAAAACTGCGGCAAATGCCATCTGGGCCCGGACCACCCGCAAAAAGAGATCTACGAAGAGTCAAAGCACGGTATCGCGTACCGCGCTCACGAGGACGAGCTCAACCTGGGCAGCTCCAAGTGGGTGCTCGGCGAGGACTACACCGCCGCCCCGACCTGTGCGACCTGCCACATGTCGGCACTACGTGCTTCGAACGGCGAGCTGGTCCCGGTGACCCACGACGTCGGGTTGCGTATCAGCTGGAACAACCGGCCGCCGATGTCGATTCGACCCGAGGTGTCGGACGCCAAGCTGGGTCTCGACAAGATGGCCCAGGTCGACTGGAAAACCCGACGCAAGAACATGATTCAGGTGTGCACGGTGTGCCACACTTCAACCTATGTAGACAACTTCTACGAGCAGTACGACGGCGTAATCGAGCTGTACAACAGTAAGTTCGCCGAACCGGCTCTTGGGATGATGAAGACCCTCTATTCCTACGGGCTGATCACCGACACGAAGTTCGACGAGCAAGTCGAGTGGACGTGGTGGGAAATCTGGCACCACGAGGGCCGCGTCGCGCGGCACGGCGCCTCGATGATGGCACCCGATTACACTCACTGGCACGGACTCTACGAGGTAGCCAAGCACTTCTACACCAAACTCATCCCCGAACTGCGCGAGATCGCCGAGAAACATCACCACTCCGAAGACGCGCAAAAGGCGGAGGGAGCGGCTAAACTCTCTGGCGCACTCGAAGAGATGCTGGCACGCCCCGAGCACTCCTGGTACACAGGGGAGATCAGTCTCGAGGAGGCCGAGGCACGTCGCAAAGCCCAGGCCGAGTTCAAAGCCAGATACGGCCAGGAGTAAGAAGATGCACTATTCGGGAATCCTCGTCCGGGCTCGCCCCGCAAACTTGATCGACACTCTGTGGGATCTCGAAGCCATCCCCGGAGTCGACGTTCACTACTGCTATCCGGAAAGCGGCAGACTCATCGCCGTCCAGGAAACGCAGACCGCCGAACAGCAAGAAAGCGGCTTGCGGAAGATTCAATCCCTCCCCGGTGTGGTCAACGCCGCTCTTGTCGAGCATCGCATCGAGAGACGGGGCGCGGTTCCCGCTCCTGAGTCCTCGACGGGTCTGTCACAGTGACCGCCGGCCTCTCGCGGCGAGATTTCATCAAGGCCTCGGTGGCGGCCGCCGCCGCACAGACGGTCGGGCTGCCCCTGCCCGCGGGCGCTTCGGCGATGGACACCCTCGGCACCCGATGGGACACGGGCGTCTGCCGGTTTTGCGGTGTCGGTTGCGGGCTGCGCATCGGAACAAAAGACGGTCGCGTGGTCGCGGTCCAGGGCGACCCGGACAACCCGGTCAACCGCGGCCTCTTGTGCGTCAAGGGCTACGCCAACGCTCAAATTCTCTACGGTGAGGACCGGTTGACGCGCCCGCTCCTGCGGATGAAGAACGGCAAGTTCGACAAGACCGGTGAGTTCGCCCCGATCTCGTGGGAAC
>JAOTZA010000211.1 GCA_029861655.1 Acidobacteriota bacterium
GCAAGTAAGGACATTTTCCCGCCCGCAGTGTGACGCCTTTGACATCGCGCAGCCCCGTTGATCCCTAAAATGGCGGTGTCGTGAAGAATCCCGAGCGTCTCCACAGCCATCCGTGTTTTGAGCACTTTGACGCTCTCGGCCTACACCAGTTGGCCGAGTGCTCGACCCTTCATGCGAGTATTGCCGAAGAGAGGCTGTTCGAAGAGGGAGACTGTTCGGCGGACTTCTTTCTGCTCGAGGAAGGCAAGGTTCGCCAGAGCCGAGTGACCGCCTTCGGCGACTTCACGCTTTCGGAACAAACAACTGGTGAGGTTTTTGGAGCCTCGTCCTTTGTCGATGATTCACCGCGTGACAGCTGCGCGGTAGCTCTTGTGCCGTCCAGCATGGTGGCCTTCAAGGCGGACGCTTTGCGCACCGCCTGCGAAAAAGACAAGAAGTTCGAGCTGTCGCTCTACTGGGCGTTGTGGAAGATTCTCTCGCGGCAGCTTCGAGAGGCCAACTCTCGTCTCGGTATCTTCTTCTCCGTCGACACCCACCTATCCGACGCCATGACCCCGGCGGCGGCGCCTCTCGGCAGTCCGGGCGCTTTTGATCTTTCGACCAAGGTCGGCTTGTTTCGGGAACAAAGACTCTCTCCGATGGAAATCAATTTCCTGGCTTCGCTGTCACAGGAGGAACGTTTCGAGCCAGATCAACCGATCTTCCGCGAGGGTGAACGGGGAACCAAGATGTATGTCGTTGCCGAAGGTCGAGTGATGATCAGCAAGATCATTGCGGGCGTCGGTGAGGAGGCGTTGGCGTTTCTCGAGCGGGGCGACTATTTTGGTGAGATGGCCTTGATCGACAAGCAGCCCCGCTCCGCCGACGCGCGTGCCCACCCTCAGACCGGAGCTCTGGTTCTGGCGCTTCCCAGAGACGTCGTGGAAGGCATCCTGGAAATCGGCAAGGTCTCGTCCATTCGTCTACTCAGGCTGCTTTGTGGCCTGGCAGCAAAGCGGGTCCACGAGCTCAACGAGAAACTGGTTGGTTGGTTTCTCCTCGCTGGCGGCGACTTGGAAGTGTCGACCGGTACGGCTTCGAAATAGCTGGACCGTGTTCAGCCACGGCTACGTAGGGCCTTTGAGACAAGGCCTGACGTCGGTAGCTCGTCGATCTCCTCGGGCAGAAACCAGCCCGCTTCCGTACGATCCGCGATCGTGCCCGTGAATCGCACCCGGCCGCCTCGCACATCCACCTCGAGCAACTTATTTGTGACGGCATGCCGAAACGCGCCGTAGCTCTCGTCCAGGTGCCAACGACCACCATAACGGCGGCGCAGATCCGCACTCATCTCTTCGTCCGCGTCCAGAGAAACTACAGGCGGTTCCCAAAGACCGGCCAGGAGATCGGACTCTTCCGATCTCCTGAACAAGAGCACTCGTCTACGTCGTTTGACCACCACCGCGGCCAAGCGCATCCGAACCGGGGCTTTTCTTCCGTCTCGCTGGGGGAATCGTTCGACCTGCCCCCGAGCCAGAGCCCCGCAGGTCGAGGCGACCGGACAGGAGGGGCAGCGTGGCGCCCGGGGCGAACAAAGCGTCGCACCCAACTCCATCAGGGCCTGATTGCTGTCTCCCGGACGCTTGGGGTCGATCCAAGTCTGAGCCGCCGCGAGTAGCGCCCTCTTTCCCGCGGCCGATCGAAGGGGGCCGTCGAGTGTCTGCTGGCGTGAGATCACCCTTTCGACGTTGCCGTCGAGCACGGCTACCGGCACATCAAAGGCGATGCTCGAGATCGCCGCTGCCGTATACGGGCCAATACCGGGGAGCTTCTGAAGCTCCTCCATCGTTTTCGGAAAATCACCTCCTAATTGGATCTGCGCCGCCGCTTTATGGAGTTGGCGGGCCCTTCGGTAGTAGCCCAGACCTGACCAGACGGCGAGGACCTCTTCAACGGAAGCCGTCGCCAGGGAGGAAACATCGGGATATCGCTCCAGGAAACGTCGGTAGTATGGCTCCACCGTTTCCACCCGGGTCTGCTGGAGCATCACTTCGGAGACCCAGATCGCGTAGGGATCACGGGTTCGACGCCAGGGAAGATCCCGGCGTTCGCGGTCGTACCACCGCAACAGCGCTCGTATTCGATTCAAGTCTCTACCGCCAAAATGGCGTCTTCTTCCGGATCCTGCTCTTATGGCAGTTCCGGCGCAGTCTAGACCGCTTTGGCAGATTGAAGAATCGGGGCTGTAGAAGATTACGAGTGGGTTACCCGGGGAGGTCCCGCGTTGGTTGGCTGTGTGGTTCTACCCCTGTATACAAGGGGAATCACGGTTGGTTTTGTTTGGCGGGGTGAGACTGACGTCTCGTTTGTGGTGGGTATTGTGTGTGTAGAGGAACCTCCCCAACATAACCGCTTAAACTCGATGCACTTAAGTAACGCAATCTCCGTGCCAGCGACAGCGGTTCGTGTCGACCTTGACGGTGTGCGAGGTTCTTCCAGGGTTTGGAGGCCCCGACGAAGCCGGGTTGTCATACCCTGGCCCTGTGCTATTATCTCGGCCCATCGCGTTTGAGGTTCAAGAGATCCTCTGAGCGTATTTCACCGGACGATTCTCCCTCCACAGCTTGCGGAAATGCTGTGGAAAAAGTCTGCTCTTCTTCTTCTCGAATGCCCGAGTCGCTGTGGAATCGTCTCCGTAAACAGCTCGAAACCGAGCTCGATCCGGAGGAGTTCTCGACCTGGATTCAGCCCTTGAAAGTCGCCTCCGAGGCCGGCGATCGCCTGGTGCTGCTCGCACCGGACACGCGGTTTCTGAGTACTCTGGAATCGAGCTACCGGCCAACCGTCGATCGAGCGATCGCCGGTTTGAGCGGGCCCGCTGTCGAAGTGCTCTTCTCGCTCGAGGAGCACGGGGCCGAAACAGCGCAAGCAACGGCTGAGCCGACGCGGCCGGAAGGCGGCGAGAGCCTCGAGGACCCGAGAAGCCATAACCCGACTTCGGTTCGTTCGCTGACCGGAGGGCGCCTCTTCACGCCCGGCTACACGTTTGACACCTTTGTCGTCGGCAGCTCGAACCAGTTCGCCCATGCCGCCGCGCAAGCGGTCGCCGCCGCACCGTTTCGGAGCTACAACCCACTCTTCCTCTATGGTGGCGTGGGGCTGGGCAAGACCCACTTGCTTCACGCCATCGGGCACCAGATCCTCGCCAGCCGGCCGGACCTGAATATCAGCTATCTCGCTGCCGAGCAGTTCGTCAATGACCTCATCAGTTCGCTGCGATTCAACCGCATGCCGGCGTTCAGGGAACGCTACCGCTCGATAGATGTCCTCCTCGTCGACGACATCCAGTTTCTTGCCAACAAGGAACGCACGCAGGAGGAGTTTTTTCACACCTTCAACACTCTTTATTCGGGTCAGAAGCAGATCATCCTGTCTTCGGACTCCTCGCCTCGAAACATCCCGGCTCTCGAAGAACGACTACGGAGTCGGTTTGAGTGGGGACTGATCGCGGACATCCAACCCCCTGATCTCGAAACCAAGGTAGCCATTCTCCGTCGCAAAGCCGAGACTGAAGGTACGGTACTCCCTGACGATGTGGCCCACTTCGTCGCTCATCAAGTTCGATCGAATGTCCGTGAGCTGGAGGGGCTTCTCAACAGAGTGCTTGCCTTTGCGTCACTTACGGGTCGCCCGGTCTCCCGAGAACTGGCCGAAGAAACACTCAGAGATATTCTCCCCGCCGAAGCCCAACGAACTGCCCCGGCCGAGATTGTCCGCGAGGTCGCGCGCCACTACGGTCTCAAGGTCACCGAGATCAAGAGCCGGAAGAACTCTCAGCAAATCGTTTTTCCGCGCCAGGTGGCGATGTACTTGTGTAAGAAGATCACCGGCCTCTCTTTTCCCGAGATCGGAAAGCACTTCAACAACAAACATCATTCGACAGTTATGTACTCTGTAGAAAAGATCGAGCAAAAACGCTCTTCGGACCCTGATCTGGAACGGACCCTCGATCTGCTGATGCGGCGCCTTTCCTAGCCGTCCACCGACAAGGTCGAGTCCACGACACACGACTCATCGATGTCGACAGATCTGATGAAACCTCGAGGAATACCTGTGGATATCTACGCCGCCATCAACGAAAGCACAGATTTCCACAAGCTCTCCACATGGCCCCTCCTTTTTGTGCGGAAGAGCGAACATTCTCACGGTAAAGAGGTTGGGTCGGTTCTCCTCGTTTCCGCCGTTCCTACGACTACTTCTAGTTATGCTATTTTGAATTCTTATTAGACGGAGAAGAGAACATGGAAGTCCGGATAAAAAGAGCTGATTTCCTGGCCGAGCTGATGCCCATGCAGGGAATCGTAGAGCGCCGCACCACGATTCCCGTGCTATCGCACATTCTGCTGCAGGCCAATTCGGATCGGCTCCAACTGGCTTCGACCGATCTCGATGTGTCTCTGACCTCGTGGTGCGAGGCCGAGGTCAAAGGGGAGGGTGGAATCGCGGTCCAGGCGAGGAAATTCCTCGAGATCATCCGCAGTTTGGTCGGTGACGAGGTTCAGTTGGTTCTGGAGGATGAACGCCGGCTTTCGATTGTCGCAGGCAAGTCTCGATTCAAGATAAACGGTCTTGCCCCTGAAGATTTTCCGACGTTGCCGACGGTTGGAGAAGAGGAAAAGGTCGAGCTTCCATTTACCAAACTAAAGAAGATGATCGGCAAGATCATCTTTGCCGTCTCAACCGAAGAATCCCGTTTCCAACTCAATGGCGCTTTGTTCAAGCTCAAGGATGGGGCGGTCGAGATTGTCGCCACCGACGGTCATCGGCTGGCGCTCGTCGAGAACGAAATCGAGGGTAGCCGGGACAATGACGGAGTATTGGTGCCGCGAAAAGCCTTGCAAGAGCTGCAGCGGTTCGAAGACGAAGGCAATATAACCTTTTGTCGTGGGGAACATCATCTTTCGTTCAGCCTCGGCAAAAGAGAGCTGACCTGCCGGATGTTGGAAGGGACTTTTCCCGATTATGAGAGGGTCATCGCCAAAGACAACGACAAGCGGGCGAGGTTCGTGCGCAAAGAACTCGCCGAGGCAATACATCGCGTTTCGCTCCTGACAGGGGATCGGGCGCGGGCGATCAAGCTCCGGATGTCACCTAATCAACTGGTCGTATCGGCGGCCAACCCGGATCTTGGGGAAGCGGTGGAAGAACTCTCCAGCGAGTATGAAGGAGACGAGTTTCATGTCGGGATGAACCCCGACTACCTCGGTCACTTTCTTTCGGCGCTCGATACCGAGAAGGTGGAACTGGAGCTCAAGGACGAGAACACCCAGTGCATCGGCCACCCGGTTGAAGGTCAGGACCGGCGCTATCTCTGCGTCATCATGCCGATGCGGATCTGATCTGCTGGAAGAGATCGTTCTCCGAGGCTTTCGCAATCTCGCTGACGTCAGCTGGCATCCCAACGGCGACCGGCATTTGCTTGTCGGACCGAATGGGGCTGGTAAAACCAGTCTCCTCGAAGCGATCTATTTTCTCGCTACCACAAGGAGCTTTCGCACCTCGGCGTTGGCCGACTGCCGGCGTCATGGCGAGGTCGCCTTCAGCGTTGCGGGGCGTGTCGAGCGGGAGGGGCGGTTCGATCTAGTCGCCGGTTTGAACGAACGAGGAGTTCACCGAGAGCTCAACGGCAAGGAGTCGCGTCTTGCAAATTACCTGGCCGCGCTTCCAGTCGTCAGTTG
>JAOTZA010000015.1 GCA_029861655.1 Acidobacteriota bacterium
GTGCCGCCGTTCCGCGAGACCGTCAGCTACATTCGACGGATCTATTCTTTTCTGGGTCTCGACTCGACCGAACCGCTATAGCGCATCGCCACTAGCGTCTGATCGTCGACCGGCGGCTCCCCGGCCGCGTGTCGGGCGACAGCGGCGAGCAGTCGATCGCGAGCCGCCTCCGCACCACTCCCCGCTAATCCCTCGAGACTCTCCCGGGTTCGGTCATAGCCAAAGGGCTCGCCCTCGGGGTCGGTGGTCTCGATCAAGCCGTCGGAGAGCCATACCAGGATGTCACCTGGTTCGAGGTCGAGCCGGGTCTGTCCGTATTCCTCGCCCAGAGCCCCGAGAGGATTGCCGGGTAGGAGGATCTCCTCGACTTCTCCTCCGCGCATCAAATAGGTCGGTGGGTGCCCTGCGTTGGTCAATTCGAGGGTACCGTTGCGGAAATCGACGACTCCGACCGTGGCCGTTACAAAGAAGCGCTCGTCGGTCTGGGCTCGGACCATCGCCGAGAGCCGCCGGAGGATCTCCACAGGGGCTTTGGCTTCCTCCACCAGAATCACCAGCGCCGCCTTGAGCATCGCCATCCGGAGACCGGTGGGAAGGCCGTGGCCGGAGACGTCTGCGATCACCACCGCAATCCTCGAGTCGTCGATCCGGAGGATGTCGAAATAGTCGCCACCGATGGCCGCGCTGGGTTCGAAGAGGGTTGCGAACTCGACGGCCTCCGAGGAGGGGAGGTCTCGCGGCAGCAGGCTGCGCTGCAGATCGCGCGCGATCCGCAACTCCTTTTCGAGGGACTCCTTTTGCGCTGCTGTCGACACGAGGGTCTCGAGATTTGCCGACATCTGGTTGAACGATCGTTGGAGCTCGCCCACCTGGTCGGTCCGCCGCACCGGGATGCGGATCGAAAAATCACCACGCTGAACCGCTTCCGTGGCGCGGCTCAACCGGTTGACCGCCCGGCTCAACGTATAGATGAGGTAGAGCGCCATGGCGGCGGCGATAGCGTAGATCGAGGAAAGCAGGCCGGTGACACCCACAAGACCAGCCAGGATCGCGGTGTCGAACTCGAGAGAGCTCGAAAAAAGATGTTTGGCCACCAGCGAGAGATCGCCGTACAGATTGGCGGTCACATGGTCGGCGACCACCGAGCCGTCCTGGACCGAGCGTAGCGACCCCGAAACCTCGCTCCACCAGAGAAACGGGCGTTTCAACCAGCCGGAGTCCGGGCTTCTCTCGGCGAGAAACGCGCTACGGTCCCGGAGGCTGCTTCTGCCTCCAAATGGGTGGAGCGAGAAAACCCGGCCGCCCAACTCGAGTCTCCAGCGCGCTTGCTTGCGCGGGTCGTCTGAGCGCAGCAGCCCGATCCATAGTTCGGTTCGCCGCATCAGCTCCGAGTCGGCGCTTTGTGAGAGAAAGGTGACTGCCGAACGGCGGCCCTGGCCAACGGCCGTAAGCAGGGTCGCCGAGCCGTCGGGAAGGACAAAGTACTGTGCGGTTCTCTCACGCTCCGACACGGATTCGACCGGGATCGATAGATCGGCCAAGGCCTTCGGCCAGAGATAGGGAAGGCGCGGGTCGCCCTCTACCTTCCAGCCGCGTTCATAGATTGCGTAGGCGATCTCGGTTTCCTGCGGGCCAAGCTGCGCTGTCTCGCCGGCCAGCTTTGCCTGGGCTGTCTTTGCCAGATCTTGCTGCACGGACGCCGCTGCATCGCGGTAGAGATGGCCGAGAAAGAAGCCGCACAAGAGATACGCGTTGAGCAGGATAAGGACGCCGACCATGGGTATCGGCAGGACGCCGATCAGGAAGTACGAAAAAGCGAGCCGGCGGCCGACCCGCCAGAGAAAGACCTGCACCACTCGCGCGCTGAGCCAGAGCAGAAAGAGGAGCAGCGAACCCGTGAGAGCCAGGATCCCGGTGCCGCTGAGCCAGGAGGCCCCCAACCCGTTGCCTACTGCCAAAGCAACGGCGCCGCCGATCGAAAGGACGACCAGGAATATCAGAAAAGCTCTTCTCATTGCGGGCTGCACATACGGTTCAGGGTTCGGTGGCACCTCATATTCATACGTCGAGTAGGCCGCCGGGTTGAAAGGAGGTCCTCGACAGTGGCCGGATCGAGTAGAATCTCTGTCGCCAGGGATCATAGCCCGGTGTTCACCATCGCCGCGTTACGACGCAGCCCAGTCGACATCAAGAGGAGAGTTGTTGTGTCACGAGTACCCCGCGCCCAAGAGCATCTCAAGACGGGTTTTTCGAGCGAGGCGACAACCGCAGCGCGCTACCGAGCCTGTGCTCGAAGCGCCGAAGCCGCGGGTCTGCCGAACCTCGCCCGCCGATGGATCGAATTGGCCGAGGCCAAGGACGAGTTGGCCGCGCTCCTGCTCGGAGCTGCCGGGCAGGTCCGGGAGACAGAGAGGGCGATTGCCGACTCGATAGCCGAGGAGCGCTACGAAAACGAGGTGCTCTATCCCAAGATGATCCGCGAAATCGGCGGTGAGGCGGAAGAGGTCCTCTTGAGTGTGATCGCGGCGCAGCAGGGGCACGTCGACCGGCTCGAAAAGCTCCGCGGGGAAGTGCGTTCCGCCGCCGGCAGCGATGTCGGCTAAGGAGTTTTCCAGTGGGTCCTTGTCTGCGGCCGATCAGCTTGTGACCATCGGGTACATGGGCTAGGATTCTCGCCGAGCCGGGCAGCGCACCAACGGCCGCGAAACCAGGCAATCAACCAGCACCTGAAGCTTCATCGCGATGATCGGCGAATCCTGGGTCACCACCACATTCGAGAAACTCGAGGAGTGGGGGCGAAACAACTCCTTCTGGCCGCTGCCGTTTGGCACCGCCTGTTGCGCGATCGAGTTCATGAGTGTGGTTTCGAGCCACTACGACATGGCGCGGTTCGGCTACGAGGTCGTTCGTTTCTCGCCCCGTCAAAGCGACGTGATGATCGTCGCCGGGACGATCACCGACAAGATGGCGCCGGTCATGAAGAAGATCTACGACCAGATGCCCGATCCAAAGTGGGTCGTTTCGATGGGTGCTTGCGCTTGCTCGGGAGGCTTCTACCGCGCCTACCACGTCATGCAGGGCATCGACGAGCTCATCCCCGTCGATGTCTATGTCCCCGGTTGTCCACCTAGCCCCGAGGGGTTGATGTACGGAATCCTTCAATTGAAGGAGAAGATCGAGCGCGACACAAAAAAGCGCAGAAAGAGAGAAAAGGCCAAGCGTGCCGACGACGACGGCTCCGTTGCCGCTGCCTGAGCGCTTTCCCGCCGACAGCATCCAACTTCGAGAGGGTCTAGATCAGCCGACCTGGATCGTCCGTCGCGAGATTCTCGTGGATCTGGCGCGCGAGCTGACGGCGGATCCGGAAACCGGGTTCGATCTCTTGTTGGATCTGTGCGGTGTCGACTATCCCGATCGCGAAGAGCGCTTCGAGGTGGTCTACCACCTGGCGTCGCTGCGTGGCGGTGGGAGACTGCGACTCAAGGTGCCGGTGCCTGAGGACGATCCGGTTCTGCCCTCGCTCATCGATGTCTGGAAAGGTGCTGATTGGTTCGAGCGCGAGGTCTACGACATGTTCGGCCTGCATTTCGAGGGCCACCCCAACCTTCGCAGGATTCTGACCCACGAGGCTTTTCAAGGGCATCCGCTACGCAAAGACTACGATCCGGCGCGGCGGTGGATTCTGACGGAAGACAAGATGTACCGGCCGCAGCCGGAGCCGCCGATGGATGCCGAGGACGACATGTTCGAGCGCATGACGATCAACATCGGCCCGTCGCACCCGGCGATGCATGGGACCTTCCGGGTAGTGGCGACGCTCGACGGCGAGATCATCAGCGCTAGCGAAGTGGAGATCGGGTATCTCCACCGGTGCTTTGAGAAGATGGCGGAGACACACACTTGGCAACAGGTCATCCCGTACACCGACCGGCTCAACTACTGTTCTTCCTTCATCAACAACGTCGGGTACTGTCGCGCCGTCGAGACGCTCCTGAACGTCGAAGTGCCGCCGCGAGCCGTGTGGGCGCGGACGATCCTCTCCGAGTTCTCCCGCGTCATGGATCACTGTGTGTGCAACGGTTCGTCGCTGGTGGATTCGGGCGCCCTGACCAATTTCTGGTATCTGTTTCAACCGCGCGAGGAGATCTACGGGCTTCTTGAAGCTTGTTCGGGCGCTCGGCTGACGGTCTCCTACTGTCGCATAGGCGGGTTGGCCGCGGATTTGCCACCGGACTTCGAAGCCCGCTGTAGGGCCCTTCTCGAAACCATCCCGGCATTTATCGACGATGTCGAGAAGCTCATCGTCAGCAACCGGATCTGGCTCGACCGCGCGGTTGGCATCGCCGCCATCGGTGGAGAAGAGGCGGTGAACTGGGGTTGGACGGGACCCTGTCTGAGGGCCTCGGGTGTCGATTACGACGTCCGGCGAGACAACCCCTACGATCTTTACGACACGGTCGATTGGGACGTGCCCGTTTTTCATGGCGGCGACGTACATGACCGTTTCCGGGTCCGCATATCGGAGATCCGGGAGTCGCTCAAAATCATCCGCCAACTCCTGGATCGGGGGATGCCGGAAGGTCCCTTTATCGTCGACGACCCCCACGTGGCGTTGCCGCCGAAAGAAGTCGCTTACAACCAGATGGAGGCGATGATCTATCACTTCAAGCTGATCATGGATGGCATTCAGGTGCCCCCCGGGGAGATCTACTCGGCCGTCGAGGGAGCCAATGGCGAGCTCGGGTTCTATGTCCTGAGCGATGGTTCGGGAAAGCCCTACAGGATCAAAGTGAGACCGCCCTGTTTTCCCATCTTTTCGACCTTCTCGAGGCTGATCAACGGCGGTACGATTTCGGATGCGGTGGTTTCGTTGGGGGGACTCAACGTCATCGCCGGGGAGCTCGAACGGTGAGTTCGCGGGGGGCCCATCCAAGACATCCGGCGCCCTACCGGTACACGATCGTGGAGAGGCTTTATCTTCCGCTTCTCTCCGGCCTGTGGGTGACGCTTCGCCATTTCGTGCGCAATTTCTTCGGCCGGGGCAAGACCTACACCATCAATTACCCGGAAGAGCGGCGCCTCTATTCGCCCCGATACCGCGGGCACCACATCCTCACCACCCGGCCCGATGGGTCCCTGCGCTGTGTGGCCTGTTTCCTCTGTGCGGCTGCTTGTCCTGCGGAGTGCATCCACATCGAGGCCGGAGAACATCCCGACCTCAACATCGAGAAGTACCCGCTGCTTTACAACATCGATATGCTCCGCTGTGTTTTTTGCGGGTACTGCGTCGACGCTTGCCCCGAAGAGGCCATCATCATGAGCAACAACCATGACATGGCCTATTTCAATCGGGGACAGTCCGTGGTCACAAAGGACGAGTTGCAAAAGCCTTACGCCTACGACGAGTCGCGGCTCGGTTACCGGCCGCACTACCCCGAAGAGCAGGCGCAGCATGCGGCGCTGCGTCACGGTCTCGTCGATCTGGTAGAGGAGGCGCGTCGTCAAGGCGCAGACTCCGCGTCACGCACGGCCTCTTGAGTGGCCGTTTTTCTACTTGGAACAAATCTCTTTTTAGGGGTCTAGATGAGTACCGAAGCACCACCCTCGGGTAAGAAACAAGCACAGGTCGCCACGGAGACGCTGGACGAAGTCGTCGTCCGGTTTGCCGGCGACTCGGGTGACGGGATGCAGTTGACCGGCACCCAGTTCACCAGTACCTCCGCGCGGCTAGGTAACGATCTGGCAACGCTACCGGACTTCCCGGCCGAGATCCGGGCTCCAGCCGGAACTCTTCCGGGTGTTTCCGCTTTTCAGGTGAGGATCGCCGATTACGACATCCACACCCCGGGCCACCGGCCCGATGTTCTGATCGCCATGAACCCCGCGGCGCTCAAGAAGTCGATAGCGGATCTGAAGCCCAACGGCATCCTGATCGCCAACACCGACGAGTTCAAGGCCGGTAATCTCAAGAAGGCCGGCTACGAGGTGAACCCGCTGGAAGACGATTCGCTGGCCGGTTATCGGGTCCACACGGCCGAGATCACGACCATGACCATGAGGGCGCTCGAGGACAGTCCGCTCGATGGCCGTGCCAAGAACAGGAGCAAGAACTTCTTCGCTCTCGGGATGGTCTATTGGCTCTTTAGCCGTCCGATGGATACGTCGATTGCTTGGCTCGAGAAGAAGTTCAAAAACCGTCCGGAGATCGCCGAAGCGAATGTTATGGCGATGAAGGCGGGCTTCAACTTCTGCGACATTACCCAGATCTTTCAGACACGCTACGAGGTGGATCCAGCGCAGCTGCCGCCCGGCACCTACCGCAACATCATGGGCAACAGTGCGGTGTCGATGGGGCTCATAGCGGCCAGCCGCCGCAGCGGCTTGCCGCTTTTTCTGGGCTCATATCCCATTACTCCGGCAAGCGACATTCTCCACGAGTTGTCGCGTTACAAGACCTTCGGCGTGACCACCTTTCAGGCCGAAGACGAGATCGCCGCGGTCTGCGCGTCGATCGGCGCGGCTTTTGGAGGTGCACTAGCGGTGACCACCACCAGCGGGCCGGGCCTGGCCCTCAAGGCGGAGGCGATCAATCTGGCGATGATCGTCGAGTTGCCGTTGGTGATCTGCAACGTTCAGCGCGGCGGTCCGTCGACCGGGCTGCCGACGAAAACCGAACAGTCGGATCTCCTGCAGGCGATGTTCGGGCGCAACGGCGAGTCCCCCATGCCGGTCGTCGCCGCTTCGTCGCCCTCGGACTCTTTCGACGCCACGCTCGAAGCGTGCCGGATCGCCACCAAGTACATGGTACCGGTGATTCTTCTCACGGACGGCTACATCGCCAATGGTTCGGAACCCTGGTTGCTGCCAAAAGTCGAAGACCTCCCCGATCTGCGAGTCGACTTCTGGACCGATGCCGAAGGATTCGCCCCCTACCGGCGGGACGAAAAGACCCTGGCTCGGCCGTGGGCGATCCCCGGAACACCGGGTCTCGAGCACCGGGTCGGCGGTCTGGAGAAGGAAGACATTTCCGGAAATGTCTCCTACGATCCGGACAACCACCAGCGGATGACCGATCTTCGAGCCGCAAAAGTGGCGGGAATCGCCGACGACATCCCCGAACTCGAAGTGCACGGTGATGTCGACGCGCCCATCCTGATTCTGGGTTGGGGTAGTACGCACGGTTCGATCACCGGCGGAGTCAACATCATGCGCGCGGCAGGGCAGAAGGTCGCGCGAGCGCATTTGCGCCATCTCAATCCATTTCCACGGAACCTCGGTGAGGTGTTGTCGCGGTTCGATCACGTGCTTGTGCCGGAAATGAACGGAGGCCAACTGGCCCTCCTGCTACAGGGCCGTTACCTCAAGAAGATAGACAGCTTTTGCAAGGTCGAGGGCAAGCCCTTCTTTCGCGATGAGATCATTCAGAAGGTCAAAGAGATCACCGGGAGTGAACATGTCAACTGAGTTGCCCGTCCTGACACGCAAGGATTTTCAATCCGACCAGGAGGTGCGGTGGTGCCCCGGTTGTGGTGACTACGCCATCCTCAAGTCGGTGCAGACCGTGCTGCCAAAGCTCGGGATCGCGAAGGAGAAGGTCGTCGTCATTTCCGGAATCGGTTGCTCCAGTCGCTTCCCCTACTACATGGATACCTATGGATTTCACACGATCCACGGTCGCGCGCCCGCGATTGCAACCGGGCTCAAAATCAGTCGCCCGGAGCTCGATGTCTGGGTGGCCACCGGAGACGGCGATGCGATGTCGATTGGCGGCAACCATCTGATCCACCTGCTGCGGCGCAACGTCGGACTCAAGGTGCTGCTTTTCAACAATCGGATCTACGGACTCACGAAGGGCCAGTACTCGCCGACCAGCGAGCGGGGCAAGCGGACAAAGTCGACGCCGATCGGGTCCTTGGACAATCCATTCAACCCCCTGGCCCTGGCTCTCGGGGCGGGCGCGACTTTTGTGGCGCGGAGTGTTGACATCTTTCAGAAGCACCTTCAGGGGGTGCTGGTCGAAGCCGCCGAACATCGCGGGACGGCGTTCATCGAGATCTACCAGAACTGCAACATCTTCAACGACAAGGCCTTCGAGTTCATGACCGAGAAGGCCATTCGCGACGAGCAGACACTTCACCTCGAGGACGGCCAGCCACTGATCTACGGCAAAGAGAAAAACCGCGGTATCCGGTTCAATGGCGGTGAGCTCGAGAGCTTTGTTTTGGGTGAGGAGGGGAGCCAGGACGACTGCGTGGTGTGGAACGCCAAGGCCCCCAACCCGGCGATCGCGTTTCTTCTCGCGCAAGCCGGCCCTCCCGACTTTCCGACACCGATCGGCATCCTGCGCTCGATCGAGCAGGCGGCCTACGAGGATCAGGTGGTCGGGCAGATCGAACACGAGATCGAGACCAAGGGCGACGGCAAGCTCGAGGATCTGCTTTATTCGGGCGAAGTCTGGACCGTCGGCAACGGCGACGACGCCTCGGCCTAGCGCCTGGGCTCGTTGAAGCGACCGGCGGGCTTCAACAGCCCGGCCGAATGCCCTGCAGGAAACGGCGCTCGCTACGCGTACTTCAACGAGTCGGCTCGCGCCTCGGTGTTCGCCCGCTCGGACCCAACATCGACCTGCTGTGAACCGTGCAGACGCGAGCTCACAACGTTCCTGCCGAGCATTCGCCGGGCTGTTTTGAACGCCCGCCGCCTGCCGGAAGACACGATCTTAGGTCGCTTTCTCGCGACCGTAGACATACCTCTATCGGTGTCTGAGGGCGATCGCGCGCTCCGCCCGGGAGACGGCGAGCGCCCGCCACAGACCGCCCCAAATCGCGAGCGGAGCGAACGAAGGGGCGGTCCTCTTTGGCTATCGGCATCGAGTCCTCGAGCCGGGGCCCAGGAAGTCGTGACTGGTGGATGCGGGCTTCGAGCCGGCTTCCGGAGGAGCGTGTGACGCCCTCGTCTCACAGATTCGGAGTCTCGCCTCTCGGCGGCTCGTTCTCTGACCCGATCTCGACCAGAAAGGTCTCGTCGCCGACGACTTTGGGGTCGAGGGCGAATTGCCAGAGCTCGAGCCCGCCAAAGAGCGCCCGCACGTGGGTGTAGCCCTCGGCCTGAAGACGCCCCGCGAGCCGAACTGCAGCCGTGCCGTCGGCATCGAAGACAACCGCTTCTTGGTCGATTGTCGACGGCGACCAGTCGCCCTCCGGATGACTCTCGGCGCCCTGAAGCGTCCACCGTGCGCCGCCGGCCTGGATGTCGATCAACAGCGGCGCCCGATCTTTGGTGAGCCGCCGGAAGAGGGCAAAAGGGGAAAGCTCGAGGCGGGCGTCGAACTGGACCACCGGTTTCTTGTCTTCTCGGAGATAGGTCGGCATCAGCGAACGATCCTACCCTGTTGTCTTTGGAGTAGCGGTCGGCATTTTTCGCAGCCCGGCGAATGCGCCGACAGGAACGCTGTGAGCCCGCGAGCGAGCGAGTTCCCTCGCAGTCAGTGAACGGTCCGCGCAGCGGCATGCCCGCCTAGCCGCCGCCCTCGCTCAGCCTCTTCTCCATTTCGCGCAGCCGCTCCTCCAGCTCGAGGATCCGTTCCTCGAGCCCATGACGACGACTCGACATCTCCTCGATTCGCGCCTTCCATTCCGGGCTCTCGAGTCGCTCGCGCAGGTGGAGTAGAGCTTCGTCGAGTTTTCCCGTTTCGACCTCGATCACCCGCATTGGAATCTTGCCCTGCTCGAAATGGGGAATCTCGGGAATCGGGACGCCATGTCGCAACATCCGTCCGACATCGACTTGCGAGCGCTCTCGGACTTCGAGCGTGGCGCCGATGTTCGTCATCTTGCCCTCGCGCCAGATCTCGAGGCTAACCGTCTCGTTGTCCTCCCGGCGCCCGATCGCCCGGACGATCTCGCCCGAACGAGCCACCGGCTCTCCATCGATGGCGGTGAGCACATCGCCGGCCCGGATGCCGGCGGTCGAGGCTGGGCTGCCGGCGGCCACTTCCGAGATGAGAACCCCGCTGTCGCCGGCTACCCCAAAGTGCTCTCTCAACTCGGGTGTGATGTTGAGCAGACCGACTCCCAGATAGGCGCGCTGGCCGAAATCGACGTCGAAGACCATCGGTGATTCGTCATCGCCCAAGAAAAACACTTGGGGTTCGGCGCCTTCCTCGTCACCGACGACGACCTTGAGGCGCTGTTTCACCTTTACTTTCTCGGAGTCTGTTTCGGTGTCTTGAAGGCCTCGGGCCCTTGCGACCGAAAGAGGCATCATGGCGATCAGCGCGGCCAAGATAAGGGGCATCGAGTTGTTTCTAGCGTTTGTCATGGGATTCTCCTTGCAGAACAAAAGAACGTGTTGTCAATAGATGGTGTTGACGGCGTTTCGAAAGCCAGGCTGTCTTTGCGCCGCAACGGGCTGGAGCGCTGTCTCCTCCATCAGTGCGGCCAGGTCGAGCACCAGATCGAGATCGCCGTCGGCTCCGAGGTAGAGCACCGGCGTCGTCTCTTGAGCCATGCCACGCAGCGTTTGTAGCTCTTGGACCAGCTCCGCATGTTGCACTCGGATGGCCTCCGTCTCGGCCGCCAGCTCACCTCCGAGGGGCGGTTCGCGCTCGAGACCGAGCAGGATGCCGATCGTCACCGCCGCCGCCAGCGCCGCCAGCGCCCAACGGCGTCCGGCCTGCGCCTCCGGTCGGGTGGGTTCGTAGGCCGCCGGGAGCGCAGCCATGACGCGTCTCGAAAACCCGGTTGACGCGGTTTGGGGTTCGAGACTCTCGATGGCTTGATCCAAGCTCTCAAAAGAGGGTCGATTCACGACTTCCCTCCTCTCCAATAGTCCTCCAAACCGTGACGAAGCAATCGTCGTCCACGGTGGATTCTCGATTTGACGGTTCCCTCCCGGCAGCCCAAGGTGAGCCCTATCTCGCGGTAGGGCCAGCCTTGAATCTCGTGGAGGAGCAGTGGGGCTCGGTAGCGCAACGGAAGCGCGGCGATGGCGCGGCCCACCACGTCGCCGATCTCATTCTCGAGGAGCTCCTTCTCCTGTTCACCGGGAGCCGTCGAGTGGCCGTTGCTGTTGACGAGAAGAGGACTCAGTCGCCGCCATCGCGTCTCGCGGCGCTCTTCGGAGCGCAACAGGTTGGTGGCGATTCGAAAGAGATAGGCGCGCAGAAACCCCCGGTCCTCATAGTTGTCGGCGGACGAATAGAGGCGAACAAAAGCATCCTGCGCCAGATCTTCGGCCCGATCGTGACACCCTGTCAGACGAGTCAGATAGTTCACCAGGATGTCCTTGTGTCGATCCACAAGGCCCCTGAAGGCCTCCTTCTGGCCGTTGCGCGCTGCGCTCAGCAACTCTCCGTCGGTCGATGTCTCGTAGCCGGGGCTCACCGCGTCCTCACACCTTATAACGCCCGATTTGACCATCAGTTCCCGCCGAAGAAGTGCTTTTGAAGTGGGCTCTTAGAACCGGTTTGGGATCTGACCTGTGCTAACCTTCGTAAGACTCGGGAGGTTTGGAAAACTCCGAGCCTGGGTTCCACAGGGTGGTGGTGTATCCGTCGGCTATGGGGAGAGAAGGTTTTTCTCCCACGCTAGGAAGGGCTTGAATGAGGACACGACAATTGTTCGCCGCTGTTGCGGTCTTCTGCTGGATCGGCTTTGCCGCCACCACGGCAGTCGCGCAAGATCCGTTGGATGAGGTTCGTCGTTTGGCGGAGGCGGGCGAGAGCGCCCAGGCGCTGACCGAGTTGACGGCGGTGGTGGCCGAAAACCCCGACCGGGTCGAGGCGCTTTTCCTCCATGGCGTCCTGCTTTTCGAGGACGGGCGCGTCGGACCTGCCCGCAAGGCGTTCGAAAGCCTCATCAGCAGCCACCCCGACTTCCCAGAGGCCTACAACAATCTGGCCGTGATTCAGGCGGCGGAAGGGGACTATGATGGCGCAACGGCCACCCTCAAACGCGGTCTGAAGACCGATGCCAGCTACCGAGCGGCGTACGAAAACCTGACTCGGATCTTTGCGCAGCTAGCCAGCGAGGCCTATGGACGGGCGCTCGAGATCGAGTCTCCCGAGCGCCGACCCGTGGATCTGGTTTTCTTGCGCGCCCTGAGTACCCCGCCGGCGGTATCACCACTCGTTGCTGCACCACCCATCGAGGAGACTCAGATGGTCGCAGTTGATTCGGAGCCGGTACCGGAGGAGCAAGAATCCGTCACCCCTTCGGACCTCGAACCCGAGACGGTTCCTGAGCAGAAACCCGCCGAGGTTGCTGAAATGGCGGACAACCCGGAAGGGGAAGCTGTTTCCCCGACCGATGAAGCGCCGCGTGTCTCCGACGAGATCGACGGAACTTCCGGCGATGTGGCCCGGAGGGTTGCTGCCTGGGCCCGTTCCTGGTCGGAACAACGTGCCGATGACTATCTCGGCTTCTACGCCGAGGACTTCTCTCCGGGCGACGGCGTCTCTCATGACGAGTGGGCCGGTTTGCGTCGAGAGCGCATCTCCGGTCCCGACTACATTCGGGTCGATGTGGCGATCCTGGACTCCACCGTCGTTGGCGAGGACCGGGCCACCGTGACCTTCATGCAGGCGTACGAGTCGGACCGATTCAGCGATCAGGTGACCAAGACACTCGAGTTCGAGCGGCGGGAGCAAGAGTGGAAGATCGTGCGGGAGACCGCGGAGCCGTGAGCCCGGACCGCCTCGGGCGGGTGGGATCTTCGGCGTTCGGCCGGTTGGCGGTTGTGGCAGCGGTCATCCCGGTCGCCTGGTTCGTGCTGGCGCCCGCGGCGAGGACCGACTCGGGCCCATCCGCTGACGGCACCGGTGCCGCCAACCCCGGTATTGTCGCCGTCGCCGTCGCCGGCACCGATACCTCCGAGTCCTACTCCGCGGCCTTTTCTGCCAGTGCCGATCGCAGCCCAACCCCTCTTCAGGAGCGGCGACTCGTTCAGAGCCTGATCGATCTGCGTCGCGGTCAATTGAACGAGGCGTTGCGCAGTGTGTCGGATCTGGTGGAAGAACAGCCGGATTTCAAGCTCGCGCAAATGATTTACGGGGATCTCTTGTTGGCCCAGACGACAGGCCTGACCGGGTTTGGTCAGCGTCTACGCCCGGCCTCCGTCCGCGGACATCGGGAAGAGGCAAAAGCCAGGTTGCAGCGATATCTGGCGGCGCCGCCGCCGGCTACCTTGCCGGACAGCGTTCTCAAGCTGCCATCGAGGGCATCCTCGGCGCTGATCGTGGATCTCGAGACCTACCGGTTGTATCTGCTGGAGAGCCGTGCCGGTCAGGTCACCCGCACTCGCGACTTCTATGTCTCGATCGGCAAGGGTGGTTCGGACAAGCGCAGGGAAGGCGACGAGAAGACCCCCGTGGGTGTCTACGTAGTTTCGGATTTCCTGCCGGGTGAGAAGCTTCCCGATCTCTACGGTGTCGGCGCCTTTCCGATCGACTACCCGAACGGCTGGGATCGGATGCACGGCAGAACCGGGAGCGGCATCTGGATCCACGGCACCGAGAGTGACCGCTACAGCCGGCCGCCGCTGTCGAGTCGCGGTTGTGTGACGATGTCGAACGACGATTTTCGTGATCTGCGCCGGCTGGTCGAGGTCGAGCACACCCCCGTGGTTGTCGCCGACGGTTTGCGCTGGATCGACCGGCGGGAAGCCGAGCGCCATCGCCGGGATCTGGAACAGGCCCTCGAGGGTTGGCGTCGAGACTGGGAGAGTCGGGACGGCGATCGCTATCTCTCACACTATTCACGCCGGTTCCGTACGCCGTCGATGAGTCGTGCGAAGTTCGCCGCCTACAAACGGCAGGTCAACGCGAGCAAGAAGTTCATCAGGGTCGAATTGGATGATCTGGGGATTTTCAGTTATCCGGGCGAACGCGATCTCGCGGTCATTTCTTTCTTCCAGAAGTACTCGAGCGATAACTTCAAACGCTCCACCCGCAAGCGCCAGTACTGGCGGCGCGAGAACGATCGCTGGCGGATCGTCTACGAAGAGTCGGTCTAGCGAGCTCTATTCGGGGCGAACCGCTCTCGGGCTGTTTTCCGAGAGTTTCAACGGGCGTTTTCAATGAAGGTCTGCATAGCAGATCCGCGTCGAACGACGTAAACTCTCATCGATAAAGGACCGTCTAGGTGCGGAGAGGGGCGCGCCGCGAGGGTCCGAGAACAGCGTGTCTTCCACTGATGAGTGAGATTCTCGATGAGAACTGAACGTAGAAGCCGATCGACAACTCGGGGCCGATTTCGTCGCGTGCCTCCGGTTTCGAGCGGTCGGCGGAGGCAACTTGCGCTCCGTGGGTCGAGCGGTTTTCTGCTGGTCCTGTGGCTGGCGATGCCGGTCGGCGCCGACTACGTCGGCTCGTTGGTCAACCGGATCTTCGTGGATCCGTCGACAATTGGGGAGATTTCCGACGGCTATGACATCGGCGACGAAGTGTCGTTCATCCTCGAAACCACGCCGGCCGATACCGGTAGCGATTTCGGACACGCCGCCTGGATGACGGTCTATTTGCCCGATGGCGTCCAGCTCATCGGCGCCGAGTTCGTGCTTCCCGCCACCAACGGCGGCTACGACCGCATACCGGCCGAGGATACCGATGACACCTACGACGGCTGCAGCTCGCGCGGCTGTCAGTTTGCGGATCCCATAGTGCCGGCAGTCGATGACCTCGGTAACGGCTTTATCAACGAGGTCCAGCAGGATAGCGGGATCTTCTACTCGACCGACCCTGTTACTCGGGTTCAAGTTGGCGGTTTCGACGAAGACGGCGGAGGGCCGGACCTGGTCAATCCGACCGGCGTCGATAACCAGCTGGTCTACAACGAGTTCGACTACTGGATGACCCGTGCCTTTGGCGAAGGCAACGCGTTGGATGCAGGCAACGGCGGTCAGGGCCACACGCCGCTGCTCTACTACGACCCGGTGGGAGCGGATCCGCTGGCCTGGTACGGCACCGGTTCGATCGTCGCCGGCCCCGACACCTACTACACCCACTACTACGATCCCGCCTGCGACGGATCCGGACCTAACCCTCCCGCCACCTTCGAAGTAGACGATCTGAAGTGTGTCGGTCCCTGGCAGCGGATCGCCTACGAGAACGCCAAGCTCGGCGGCAGCAACAGCCCGGACAAGACCCCGCCGCCCTCGGACATCGAGCCGGCTTCCACCAATGGCACGATTCGCAACACTTCGGTTCCGACCTGCACCGACCCCACCGACGTCGCGACCTGCAGCGGGTGGCAGCTTTCCCCGGCAATGCCGCTGCCCGCCACCACCGCAACAACAGGTACCAACGCCGTCCGCTTTGTCCACGGTGCCCGCCGTTTGGGCGAGCTCGAGAACGCGCGCATCACGCTTCGAATCACCGACCCGGTAGCGTTGGTTGACAGTTTTACCGACGATACATTCTGCCTCGATTCGACCGGCGGCGACACCAGTGACACCGCGGCCAAGGACAATCCCTTCCGCTACTACGAGCCGCAGCACGAATGCAGCTTCCTGGCCGGGAGCTCCGCATTCGTCAAACAGACCCGCTTCGTCAACAACGAGCCGTCGAGCGGTGCCAGTTTGTCGAAAAACGACATCATCAGCTACGAGATCACCCTGACCAATACCACCGGTACGGCGGTCACGGGTGTCAGTCTTGACAACATCGATTTCACCGATATCGCCGAGGACTTCTTTGGCATGCCCGACGGTAATCTGGATCTGCTCGAGCCCGGAAATCCCCTCTGCGCTTGGTCCGACTATGACGGCACCCAGGGCGTCGGCATGGACGAGCCGGCTTACACCCCGGGCTCGGCGACCACTGGAACCGCCGCCTGGGCGACGCTGGCGACCCTTGCTCCCGAAGAGCAGGTCTCGATCTTCATCTGCGCCGAAGTGACCGGCGGCGCCGTCAACGACCAGGTCAACAACACGGCCCACGCCGACTACCAATTCACCCAGGCGATGATCACCGAAGACGTCAGCGTCAAATCGACCGTCGGTGGCACCATCTCGACTCTGATCTCGGGCACGGTCTACGCCGATCCGGACGCGAGCGGTGATCTGTCGGTCGGTGACACTGGTGCCCCAGGAGTCACGGTGAGTCTCTACATCGATGTGAACGGCGACGGTCTGCTGGACGGCGGCGACACCTTTGTCGACTCCCGGATCACGCTGACGGACGGTAGCTATTCGTTTGCCGGCATCCCGGGTGACAGCTACATCGTGGTCGAGACCGATCCACCGGGCTGGACGAGCACCGGTGACAAAGACAACCTGGGCGGACCCTGTGGTACCGGCAACGGCTGTAACACCATCGGCACGATCACCGTGTCGGACGGCGGCGCCTCGACCCTCAACGACTTCTTCGACCTGGCACCGGCGTCCTCGGTCAATGTCGTGACCGGTACGATCTTTGTGGATCGCGATTCAGACATGGTCTTCGAGCCCGGCGAGGGCGAGGTCGGCCAGGGTGGCATCCGGGTCCTGATCTATCGGGACGTGGACGGGGATGGAACCGTCAACCTCGGCGATGTTTTGCTGAACGGAGTGACTCCGACGATCTCCGACGCGCTCGGGCAATACTCCTACACGACTCTCGAGACCGGCAAGCTGGTTATGGAGATCGACCTGGCTACTCTACCGCCGGGTGCCAGCCTGACGACCGACAATATCGAGACCGCCGACTTCATGGGTAGCGTCGGCAACGTCGATGTCGGCAACGATTTCGGATTCTTCGGCGGCCCCGGCACCACCGGTGGCGTCTGTTACGCAGTGGCCGACTCGGTCGACGAGCTGGTGGCCTATGAAGAGGGTCCTCCCGCTGTTTTTACCGACATCGGACCGACCGGAACGTTCTCTATCGAAGCCATCGCCTACCAACCCGGCACCAACCTGCTCTACGCGGCCGATGCCAACACCCTCGGGATCCTCGACCAGGGCACCGGCTCGTTTATCCCCAGACCCGGCACGTTTGGCAGCTGCAAGCTGCCTCTTCCCGGCGGTGGCCCCGGCGGTCCTACCGTGTCGCTCGCCGACATGGACGGCCTGACCTTCGACCCCTACACCGGGCTCCTTTGGGGTTCGAGCCGCCTGGGGGGAATCGGGGGGACCGTCAACGACGTACTCGTCGTCATCGACCCGGTGACGGGAAGAGTGGCAGCGGACGACGTCGATCCGTTCGGCCCGGGGGTGACCTGCGTCGAGATCTTCAGTTATGACGATGAAATCGGCAATCCCACCCTCTTGCTCTCGGACATCGACGACATTGCCATCGATCCGACTGCTCGCGCGGCCGGTGGCGGGCCGCTGATGGTTGCCGTTGCCAACCAGGACCCGGGGGGCGGTGCGGGGATTAACGACCACCTCATCATCATCGACGTCACCGACGGTTCGGTGACCGACGTCGGACGGCTAACGCTCACGGTGGCCCCCTTTGTGCTCGACGACCTTGAGGGGCTCGGGTTCGGCAATGACGGCACCCTCTTCGGCTCCACCGGCAACCAGGTCCCTTCGACCAACGACCAGCTCTACACCATCGACAAGACCACCGCTGTCGCGACCCTGGTCGACGATTTCTTCCGGGTCGGTCCTCCTGTGCTCGAGGACTATGAGTCGCTCGACTGCTTGACCGCCGGTGCCAACCTCATCCAGGGCACGGTGTTTGCCGATGGCGACGGCAGCGGGACCTTTGATGCTGGCGAGGTCGGGCAGGTGGGCGTCACCGTGTATCTCTACATCGACGCCAACAACGACGACATGGTCGACGGCGGCGACGAGCTGGTCCAGACGACGGTTAGCGACGTCAACGGCGAGTATTCGTTTTTCCTCGGGGCCGAGGGGAATTTCGTGCTGGAGACCCGATTTCCTGCCGGCTATCCCACTGACGCCATCGCTACCACGGATGACGTCGAAGAAGCCGATTTCACCGGCTTCAACCAGGTTGAAGCCGACAACGATTTCGGATTCCGTCTCACTGCCACTCCGGAGATCATCAAGACCTCGAGCGCCGCCGGCAGCACCGTGGCACAGGGTGACGTCATCACCTACACCATGATTCCCCGCATCACCGGCGGACAGCTCCTGACCGGTATCGAGGTGGAGGACTTTCCACCTGTCGGAACGACCTATGTGCCCGGCTCGGCGACACCCGACAAATTACCCGGCGACAATCCGCTGGAATGGCAGCTGGGCAGTCATGTACCGGGCGTGCCCGGCTCGATCGAGAGCGCCCTGTGTCCGGCGCAGGTGACCCTGGACGCGATGGCAGACACGTACATCAACCAAGATAAACCGACGGAAAACAAGGGCACCGACTCCCGGCTGCAGACTCGTCCCGAGGCTTTGAAGCTGAAACACAGCCTGCTGCAGTTCGATGTGAGCGGTATCCCGATCGATGCCGTGCTCGACAACGCAACTCTTACTGTCACCAGTAACAACTCACGATCCAACCACGTCGCTGAGATCTACGAGCTCACGACCGCGTGGATCGAGGCGGGTGGCAATGGCGCCACCTGGCAGGATCCGGACGGCGGCGGTGGTACCTGGGCGGCGGGCGATTTCAGTACCTCCGACTATGACTTCACACCACCGATGCCGGCAACGATGGTTCCGGTGGGATCCAATATCCCGGTGACGGCCGACGTCACGGGAATCGTGGGCAACTGGCTTGTCGGAACCAACAACGGGTTGGTGATGCTGGCAACTGGCACCGACAACGGTGATGCACAGTGGTACTCGCGGGAAGAAGGCGACACCACCCGGCACCCGGAGCTAACGGTGAGCTATCGTACTCCGACTCCGGGCGGCTGCAGCGATGTCAGCACGCTGACCACCAGCGCCGACACCTTTGTGCGGGAGGACCAGGCGGACAACAACTTCGGTGGCGACAACGAGTTGATAACCGAACCGGCCGCCGGCACGCAAAAACAAACACTGATCCAGTTCGACCTCACCGGCATCGTGCCGGATGGCGCCACGATCAACAGTGCCACCTTTACTGTCCAAGTGGTCACGGCTCGAGCTTCAAACCACACCGTGACGGTGCACCGCATGCTCACCCAGTGGACCGAGTTGGACGGCACTTGGAACGACGCCATTCCCGGCACCAGCGACTGGGTCTCACCGGTCCTGGCCGGCAACCCGGAGAATCCGGACGAAACCGACGGCTTTGTCTTTGGAGCCAGCGACTACGCCGAGTCCTATGGCACGATCGATGTCACCACCACTGGTTCCCGCACGGCCGATGTGACCGGCATGGTGGATATGTGGATCAACAGCGGCGCCCCCCGGGCGGGCCTGGTGTTGCTGGCCACCGGTACCGACAATGGCGACGCCAAGTACGAAAGTAGGGACAAGGGCGACCCCAACCCGCCGACGCTGGAGATCGATTGGACGCTGCCGCCCGACTCGACCACCAGCGAAATGACCGTGCAGGGCACGTTGCTCTCGGATGGTGACGCCTTCACGGTGACCATGACCCTGACCTCGGTCACCGATGACACCAACGTCACCCCGGGGGCGCTGACCATCAACGACGGTGCCGCCGGTGGCACCGCCGTCTGTGGCGCAGCGTCGCCGGCCAGCCAGAGCATCACCGCCGGGACCCCGATCACTTTCGACTGGGGCTGTACCGCCACCGCCGGTACCGATCCCGACAGCTTGACCTTCGAGGCCGACGCGGTGGGCGACAACCTGGCCTTTGCCAACGCCGTCTCGCACAGCGTCATCGTCAGCCCGCCGTTCATGTTCCAGGTTCAGCTCGACAATCCGCTCGATCCTAACCAGACCACCATCGTGAACACCGGCATCGTCGACAGCGATCAGACCCATCCTCCCGGCACCGACACGACGCTCGACGCGGTCGTCAAGGGCATCATCGGCGACCGGGTCTGGCTCGACACCGACGGAGATGGCGTCCAGGATCTCGAAGAGGAAGGCATCGCCAACATCGAGGTGTCCCTGCGCGTCGACGATGATGGAACGCCCGGCGTGTCGGTCGGCGACAGCGTCTACGGAACCCGGATCACCGGCGCCAACGGCGAGTATCTCTTCGATGATCTGCCGCCGGGGACCTACTGGGTGGATGTGACCGACGGGACGGTCCCGAACGGTCTCGAGCAGTCGCCGCTGAATCCCGATCCTCCCACCAGCCCGGAGGCGACTCCGACGTATACCGTTGCCGCGAACGAAGTCTTCCTTGACGCCGATTTCGGCTATACGACGCCGGTTGGAACCGCCATCATCGGTGACTACGTGTGGAACGACATCGACCGCGATGGCGTCCAGGATCTTACCGAGGTGGGAATCGTGGGCGTCACCGTGGATCTGATCTCAGCGGGCGCCGACGGAATTTTTGGCACCGGCGACGACATCGTCGAAGACACGGTGACGACCCTTGCCGACGGCTCGTATCTCTTCACCGCGGTCACCCCCGGTGAGTACATCGTCGAGGTCACCGACACGGGCGCTGTGCTGACCGCGTCCACCGTGACAGCGGGCCCGCAGAGCGAAGGCAACGACACCTCGAGGCCGGTGACCGTAATCGCGGGGGATCTGGTCGACAACGTGGACTTCGGCTACGCCCCCGACGCCTGTCTACCGCGGATCGACTTCGAGACCGACGCCCTTGGCAACCCGATTGTCGCCGGCCAGGTGATCGACGACGAGTACTCCGCCTGGGGGTTGACCGTCTCCTTCACCGCCAACGCCCCGAGCACCGGGCCGGCGATGATCTTCGACTCGGCCAACGTCACCGGCGGCGACGACGACCTCGGTTCGCCCAACCAGACCTGCACGCCGCCGGGGCCGGGCATCGGCACCGAGGGCGAGGCCGGGATGCCGGGCGAGAACTGTTTCCCGCAGGGCAACCTGCTGATCATCTCCGAGGACGGCATCTCGTCCAATCCGGACGATGCAGCCGACGGCGGCACGATCACGTTCAGTTTTTCGCGGGACACCCGCATCGAGGCGATCGATTTTCTGGATGCCGAGAACAACCTGGACTCGGTCGAGCTCTTCGATTCGGTGCCGAGCTCGATCTTCTTCGCGAATCTGACGGCCCCGGGTGACAACGCCTTCGAGGCGCTACCGGT
>JAOTZA010000212.1 GCA_029861655.1 Acidobacteriota bacterium
TGAGTAGTTTCCACGCCCGCGGGCTCACAGCGTTCCTGTCGGCACATTGGCCCGGGCTGCTATTTACCCGCCTTACGCTTGTGGCGTCCTCGATCCCGGAGCCTTGTATCCACACCCATCTACACCGCTACCGGGTCCATGAATTGTAGCGGTCGACCTCCGTGTCGACCGAATGCGCGTCTACGGCGTTGCCGTTCCTCGGCCATTAGGCGCCGTGGACCGGGCGGAGGATCCATCAGGGACGTCTGACCGAGCGCATCGCAACTCTCAATGGAGTCATCCGCCGAACCGGCGCGAGGAAAACCGAGGCGCGCGCGTCTAGGTCAACGAACACCACCTAGAGCGCGCCGTGCCCTGCGGAGACTCCGCCCGGTCCACGGCGCCGGACCTGGCGATGAACGGCCGCCAGGGGCGCCGGCCGGATTCGGTCGAGACGGAGCTCGACCGCTACATCCGGTAAACCGAGTAGCGGCGCAGATGGTGTGGATACAAGGCGCCGGGATCGAGGACGCCGAGGAGGGCCGAGGAGCGGCAACGCCGTAGACGCGCCCATATTCGCCGTTACAACCCGAACTCGGAGGGAAAGTACTTCATCGCGCTCGTCAGCGGGAGTGACGCCGCCTGCCCCAGCCCGCAAATCGAAGCCTCGCCCATCCCCCACGACACCTCGTCGAGGTCTCGGAGCGACGCTGCGTCTCTCGAAGCCTGATACCTCTCGAGCGCCTGGCGGACGATCTGGGTTCCGATGCGGCAGGGTGCGCACTGGCCGCACGACTCGTCCTCGAAGAAGACCGCCTGGATCAACGCCGCCTCGACCATGTCGACAGTGTCGTTCAAGACCACGATGCCGGCCGAGCCCAGCATGCTGCCGGCCTCCTGGAGCGACTTGAAGTCCATCGCCACATCGATCCGATCGGCGGGCAGAAAGCCGCTCGAAGCGCCGCCCGGCGAGAACGCCTTGAGAGTGCCGACCACCCCACCTGCCATGTCGAGCAATTCGCCGAAGCTGACACCCATCGGAGCTTCATAGACACCCGGGCGCTCGACATGCCCCGATAGACAGTAGAGCTTGGTGCCCGGCTCGGTGCGGCCGAGGCCGCGAAACCATTCGCCGCCGCGCTCGAGGATCGCCGGAACACAAGCGATGGTCTCGACATTCTGGATGAGCGTCGGTTTGCCGCGAAAGCCGAACTCAACCGGGAAGGGTGGCTTCATCCGCGGCATCCCCCGTTTGCCTTCGAGGGCTTCGAGTAACGCAGTCTCTTCGCCACAGATGTAGGCACCGTGACCGTTGACGAAGTGCCACTCGACTGCCGGGTCGAGCCGGTCGCGGGCTTCGGCCAGTGCGGATTCAAGCGAGGCGCGGAAGGAGCCGAACTCGCCGCGCACATAGATGTAGATGTCCTTCGCCTCCAGGCACGCCGCGGCAACGGCCAGCCCCTCGATCACCAGATGGGGACGGCGCAGCATGATCTCGCGGTCTTTGAAGGTTCCCGGCTCGCCTTCGTCGGCGTTCAAGACAATGTAGCGCTCACGCTCGGTTTGGCCGCGGACCCCGCGCCACTTGATGTGGGCGGGAAAGCCGGCGCCGCCTCGGCCGGTGATCCCCGAGGTTTCGAGCTCGTCGAGCGCCCACTCCGCCCCACGCTCGGCGAGGGTCGCGAGGGCCGCGTAGCGCTTGTTGTCGGTCGCGGCCAGATTGATCGCCAGGCCCGATCCACTGGGCGAGATCGCGGCCTGCAGTTCGGACGCCTCGGACACTTCCGCGGCGGGGTCCCACGTGGCGGGCGCAAAGTCACACCGACCGAGACACGATGTATAGGTCGCGATGGTTCCAGCCGCCTCCAGTTCGGCCTTCACGCGGTCACACCCCGCCAGTCTGCAGGAGAGACCCTGGCACACGGCCACCCCGGCATCCGGTCTCGCCAGGAGATGGTAGAAGGTGCCGACCCCATAGACATCGGCCTCGGGAACACCGGTTTCGAGATGCACCTGGCGAGCGACACCCGGGCGCAACCCGCCCTTCTCTTCCAGGCGGTCGAGGACTTCCTCACGACGGGCGCTCTTGGGTTGCACGACCCGCCGTCCCCTATTCTGAGGATGCCCGCTAAGCGTCTTCGCCGGACGGCTCGACCAACCGGTGGCGGAGGGCAAAACCCACCACCTGGGCCCGATTGTGAAGATGCAGCTTGTCGAGGATGTTGCGGACGTGGAACTTGACAGTGTTCTCGGACACTCCCAGTGCCTTGGCGAGCTTGCGGTTCGAAGTCACGCCCTCCACCATCAACTCGAGCACCTCCTGCTCGCGCTGGGTCAGCGCGTCGGGATCGGAGTCCTTTGCCGCCCGCTTGGGGCGCGCAAACTCTTCGAGCAGCTTCCGAGCCAGGGTCGGCGTCAATGCGGGCTCGCCCCGAGCGACGCCTTCGAGCAAGCTGAAGAACTGCTCACTCTCCAGGTCTTTGAGCAGATAACCCTTGGCCCCGGATTTGATCGCATCGAATAGATGCGACTCGTCATCGGAAGCCGTGAGCACGACGATCTTGGTCTCCGGCAGCTCGGCGACCAACCTCTTGGTGGCCTCGAGACCGTTGAGCTTCGGCATCGTGAGGTCCATCAAGACGACATCGGGCTTGGTCTCCCAAGTGAGTCGAATCGCCTCCTCTCCATCGCCGGCCTCCGCCACCACTTCGAAATCACGCGCCTCGAGGAGGCTACGCAAACTGTCACGGAAAAGGGCGTGATCGTCCGCTATCAGGATTCTCATAACCGCTGAGTTTAGCAGCCATGGGAGGAAGGCGTCACCCGATCGGCAGCTCGACTCGAACGGTAGTGCCCCGACCCGGCTTCGAATCGAGTACAAGGCCGCCCCCGACGCTCTCTGCCCGCTCTCGCATGATCGCCAGTCCAAAGCGCGGTACACCGGACCGGGAGGCGGCTTCCGAGTCGAAGCCCGAGCCGCGGTCAGAGATCACCGCGGCCACCCAACCTTCGGAGTTTGAGATGACGAGAGACGCTTTTGAAGCTCCGGAGTGCTTGCGAACGTTCGAAAGCGCCTCCTGGATAATGCGCAAGAGTTGAAGCTCAACGTTGGCCGGAATCTGGAGGCTCGCGGGAATCTCGGCATCCACCACGACGCCGCTCTGCTCACGCCATTTGCGCAAATAGTCGTCGATGACCTCGGCGAGAGGCCGCCCGCCACCGGCCTGGGTCCTCAGCGCCAGAATCCCCTCCCTCACCTCGGTATAGACACCCCGGGCAGCCTCGGCCAATTGCTCGAGCTGACGGCTTGCTTCCTCGGGCTTTCCCTTGCGCAGGTACTCGCGAACAGCCTGGGCCTTGGTATTGACATAGGCGAGCACCTGAGCCATCCCGTCGTGCATCTCGCGGGCTATGCGCGCCCGCTCTTCAGCTACCGCAAGCGTGCTCAACTGGCGGTGCAGAAGGGTCTTCTCGATCGCGAGCGCCGCTTGGTCGGCGAAACGGATGAGGGTCTCTTCATCTTCTTGGGTAAACGCCTCGCCGGAGTGCTTCTCCGATACATAGAGCTTGCCCGAAAACCTCGCGCCGCCGTCGATGGGAACCGCCAGGAGCGACTCCATGGGAGGGTGGTGCGGCGGAAAACCGGTGGCGCGCGGATCCGATCTCATTTTGGTCAACCGAAGTCGCTCACCCCGTTCGAGGTCGATCCCGAGAAGCCCCTCTCCCTGTGGGGGATCTCCGATCTTCGCTCGCGCCTCCTTGTCGATCCCGAAGGTGATGAACTGCTCTACCGCGCCGAGTTCGTCGGTTGCCATCAGCGCGCCATAACGAGACCCGAGAAGACGGCAGGCCTGGTCTACAACCCTCTGAAGGATGTTCTCGAGCGAGAGCTCGCCATAGATGTCGAGATTGGCCCTATGCAGCGCCAAGAGCTCTTCATTGCGACGTTCGAGCCTTCGTTGGGCGCCGTGCACACCGCGATAGACAACCGTGGAGGCGCCCGCCAGGGCGACCAACGCGACCAGGGCCAGCACCAGCCGCCCCGGCCACTGGAGCAACTCCGGGTCGAGCACAAAGACCGCGTACTCGAGCAAGGCCACAAACACGACCAGGCCCACCGGGGCAAGCCAGAGCATGCGTTCAGTTTTCAGAGTCACCTCTCGACTTCCGCCCGAATTGCCCGACCGCACTCGGTCCGAGGCTGATTGGAGGATCTTCGCGCGCCGGCTCGGTCGGCGCGACACCCCGCCGGGTCGATCCAAAGGGCGGGGTGGCTGACCCGTCGGGTGGGACGGACCCCGCGCCACAGGGCGATACCGGCTCTTTCGACGAGGCCTCCGAGGCGGCTGTCAAACCCGCCTCGCTTGTGAAGTTATTCACAAGCAAACCGCGAAACTGTAGTATGGCGCGTTCAATCGGATCGGACGAAAGACCGAGAAGCAGACCCGCACTGGAATGTCTCAGATCTTCCACCGATCGACCAACGTCATCGCACGCGTTTCTCTTTTTGGGGCGGTTTTCTTTATCGCCGCGCTCGGCTGGGTGTTTGCGAAACTCGACCGTTCTGCCTACAACACGGGCCAGGGAGTGACCCTGGCCCAGCCCGTTCCGTTCTCACACGACCACCACACCGCCGCGCTCGGTATCGACTGCCGGTACTGCCACACCAACGTCGAAACCTCGGCCTTTGCAGGCCTCCCGCCCACCGCCACCTGCATGAACTGTCACAAGCTCATCTGGAACGACAGCCCGATGCTCGAACCCGTACGAGAGAGTTTCGCCTCGGGTGTGCCGATCCGCTGGGCCCGCGTCAACGACCTACCCGACTACGTCTATTTCAACCACTCGATTCACCTCGCTAAGGGTGTTGGCTGCGTCTCGTGTCACGGCCGAGTCGACAAGATGCCGCTGCTCTACCAAGCCGAATCGATGCAGATGGAGTGGTGTCTTGACTGTCATCGGGAGCCCGAGAAGTATCTGCGCCCCAAGGAAGCTCTTTTCGACATGGCGTGGCAACCGACTCCGGGAACGGACCGGCTCCTCTTGGGCGCCGAGTTGGTTGCCGAATATCGAGCCGAACCGTCGACGAGTTGCTCGAGGTGTCACCGATGAGGAAAAACCTCGCTGCAACCCAGGCAAGCGGGCCCCAACTCTGGCGGAGCCTCGAGGAGCTGTCCCAAACCCCCGAGTTTCTCCAGATGGTGGAGCGAGAGTTTCCACAGGCCGCTTCCGAATGGGCGGACGGCGTCAGCCGCCGGCGCTTTCTGCGACTGATGAGCGCCTCACTCGCTCTTGGCGGTCTCACCGCGTGCACGCGACAGCCGCTTGAACGGATTGTCCCCTACGTCCAACAACCCGAGCAGATCATCCCGGGGAATCCGCTTTTCTTCGCTACATCCATGGAGCTCGACGGCTTCGCGACCGGGCTTCTGGTCGAGACCCAGATGGGGCGCCCGATCAAGGTGGAGGGTAATCCCGAGCACCCGGCGAGCCGCGGCGCAACGGATCTTTTTGCCCAGGCTTCCGTGCTGGATCTTTTCGACCCCGATCGCAGCCAGACAGTCCAGAGATTAGGCCGTATCAGTACCTGGGCGAGTTTCTTCGAGGACACGACGCGGGGGCTCGCAGCCCTCGATGCGCTGGGTGGCGCTCGCCTGCGCCTGCTCACTGGGACCGTCACTTCGCCTTCGCTGGCAGCGGCGATCGGCCGG
>JAOTZA010000213.1 GCA_029861655.1 Acidobacteriota bacterium
GCTGATGGGCTCCAGAGTCGCATTTTCGACGAAGCCGAGAATCGGCTCCATGTCCAGAAAGCAATCCTCGTCAAGCTGATGGCGTAAGAGGAATGCGGTGACAGGCTACTCAATTATCGACCTGGAGGAGGGCTAATTGAGTAGCCTGTCACCGCATTTCCCCGAGTTTTTCCGCCAGCGCCCGCCAGGCACGGCCGCGATGGCCGATGGAGTCTTTGGCTTCGGCCGAGAGATCGCCATAGGTCGAGGTCTCGCCGTCCGGCTGGAACACCGGATCCCAGCCAAAGCCTTTGTTCCCCCTCGGCGGCAGAACCAACTGACCCTCGGTGCGGCCAATGGCGCTGATCGTGGTATTTGCGTTGCGGTAGACAAGCGCGCACACGGCAGCTGCGCGCGGGTTCCCAAACGACAAGCCGAGCCTCGCAATCCCGGGCGGGCCGACCGCGTCGAGAAGCCACTTGACCAGCGGCCCCGGGAAACCGTTGAGCGCCTCCAGCTCGAGACCGGTGTCCTCGACGATCAATGGACGCTCGAGAGCCCCCCAGGCGGCTTCGGCCTTGGCCGCAAGCACCGCCTCGACGTCCAGGCTCTGAATCTCCGGCAAATCCGGTAGATCGGGGAACTCCGCGCTCCCGGGCACCGCGACGGCGAGCTCGAAACCGAGAATCCGCCTCGCCTCCAGGATCTTGTCGGAGTTACCGGTCACCAGGATGGCGCCTTCCAGGGTGTCTTGAAAAGAGCTCATTCTTCCTCGGAGGACGCTTTGTTGGCCCGACGCTCATACGCCAGGCGGCGAATCTCGTCCACAAGCTCGTCCACCTGGCCCTCTAGAGCCCCGAGGTCCCCGTCGTTGCGAAGGACCCGGTCGGCATGGCTTCTTCTGAGCTCTCCATCTCCCTGCGCTTCGAGACGAGAGAGCGCCTCCGACTCGCTCGCTCCGCGAGCGACGGCGCGGGCGATCCGCACCTCCTTGCGGGCCTCGACGGTGACGACCAGATGGAAGTCCGGCGCGTAGCCGGCTTCCACCAGCAGGCTGGCTTCCAGAACAACGACCGCTCCGGGCTGGCTGGCCGCAGCCGCGGTGGCCATCTCGGCGAAACGTCGCCGGACCAACGGGTGGATCGCCTCTTCGAGTTTCTTCCGCGTGTCGTCGGCGGCAAACACCAGGGCGGCGAGAGCCTGGTGATCCACGGCTCCCTCGTCGGTCAAGTAGGCTTCCCCAAAAAGCTCTTTGACCGCCGCGGCGCCGGCTTCGCCCGGGCGATAGAGATCGGCCACCAGCTGATCGGCATCGACGGTCTCGAACCCGGCCGCCGCCAGCAGACGGCGCACGGTCGATTTCCCCGATGCGATGCCGCCGGTCAGACCGACTCTAAAAGCGCCTCCAACCATGACCGGTCAGGTCTCGAGTCCGCTGCGCCGACGGCAGGCTTCGAGCGTATTGGCCAGAAGCGCCGCCACGGTCAGGGGACCGACACCGCCTGGAACCGGGGTGATGGCCGAGGCCTTGGGAGCCACGCGTGTGTAGTCGACGTCGCCGGTCACGATCGAGCCGCGCTTCTCGAAGCCCGCCCGCCGTTTCTCGTTGCCCGGAAAGAGCCGCTCGACCTCGGACGCCTCGGTGACCCGGTGGATCCCTACATCCACGACCACTGCTCCATCGCGCACATGGTCGGGTCCGATCATCGCCAGACGGCCGACGGCGGCAATCAGTAGATCAGCCTCTCGGCAGACACCCTCCAGATCCCGTGTTCGCGAATGGCACACGGTGACCGTAGCGTGTTGCCGCAGCAGCAGACCCGCCATGGGTTTGCCCACAAGGGCGCTTCTGCCGACTACCACGGCGCGCCGGCCCGAGACCTCGATCTTCGATCTGTTCAAGAGCTCGATGATGCCGCTGGGTGTTGCCGGTGCGAGGCCCTCGCGGTCAAGCCACAAACGCCCTGTGTTGGTCGAGTGCAGCCCGTCGACGTCCTTCTCCGGGTCGATCCGCTCGATAAGCGGTGTCGCATCGAGCGGCGCGGGGAGCGGCAACTGAAGAAGGATGCCGTCGATCTCGTCATCCGCGTTCAAAGCGTCTATCTGGTTGCGAATCTCTCCCGGGCCGGAGTTTGCCGGCATCTCGACGGCGAGGTGATGAAACCCGGCTTCCTCGGCCGCGCGAGTCTTGGTGCCCACGTAGATCTTCGAGGCCGGATCCTCGCCGACTCGAATGACCGCCAGGCCCGGGCGGCGGTGGCCGTCGCCGGTCAGAGTGAGGGTCTCGGCCGCGACCTCGGCCCGGATCTGCTTTGCGATCTTTCGCCCATCGAGGATACGGCTCATTTGGCGGCTCCCTTTTGCCCACGATAGAGACAGACAGTCCCGGCCGAGAGATCGGACCAGGTGGAATCGGCGAACCCCGCCTTCGTCATCCGGCGCACGAAGTCATCACGCTGCGGGAACGTACCGACCGAAGCGGGGAGGTACCGGTAAGCCGATCCGCGGTGTGAGACCAACCGACCCACCACCGGCAGGATGCGATTGAAGTAGAACTGGTAAGCGCTGCGGACCACCCGCCGCCTGGGCAGTGCGAACTCCAAAAAAACCGCCTGGCCTCCGATTCGCAGCACTCGTGCGATCTCTTCCAGGGCTCGATCGAGATCCGTGACGTTGCGCAGACCAAACGAGACGGTCACGGCGTCGAACGAGCCGGCGGCAAGCGGCAGCACCTGGGTGTCTCCCGCCAGCCCCGCCGGGTGCGGAGCCCCGGTGCGAGCGAACTTGTGGCGAGCGAGCGCCAGCATCGGCAGGCAGAAATCACTCGCGGTCACCACTGCCGGCACCCGCTTTCGCACCGCCAGCGCCTGGTCGCCGGTGCCGCAGCAAAGGTCGAGCACCCGGGAATCGGCCGAGAGCTCCAAAGAGCGCGCCGCCCTGCGTCTCCAGGCCACATCGAGAGATCCCGACAGCAGGTGGTTGAGCAGGTCGTAGCGTGGGGCCACCCGGGAGAACATCTCCTGGATCGCGTCTCCATCTTTGTCCAGTGGGAGCGTTTCCCCCGCCATGGCCGACGAGTCTACACGCGCTCGGACCTCCCGGATTGCCCTGTGCCGGGTTGAGGAAAGTTGTCCAGGGAGCCTTGACATCGCTCTCGTGCCCGGCCTATGATCCGGGGCTCCCTGCCCCGCAAGGGTCAGGAGATTCTTGCCAAATCGGATCAACCCCCAATTAGTCGAAATCGATGAGAACTTTTAGCCCGAAAACCGCCGAGGTGGATCGCGAATGGTACGTGGTCGACGCCACCGGTCAGACCCTGGGTCGGCTGAGTACCGAGATCGCTCGAGTTCTCACCGGCAAGCACAAACCAATCTATGCTCACCATGTCGATACCGGTGACTTCGTCATCGTGATCAACGCCGAGAAGGCGGTGTTGACCGGCCGCAAGGAAGACCAGAAGGTCTACTACCGGCACAGCACCCACCCGGGCGGCCTCAAACAGGCCACCGCCGGGGAGGTGAGAAAGCGCCACCCAACCCGGCTGGTGCGCTCGAGCGTGCGCGGGATGCTTCCCAAGAACCGGCTGGGCCGTCACCAGTTGAGGAAGCTCAAGGTGTACGCCGGCCCCGATCATCCGCACGCCGCACAACAGCCAAGTGAATTCCCGGCCACAGGCTAGCGAGGAAATCTGTCTTGAGTGAATTGCAGTACTACGGCACCGGGCGGCGCAAGACCGCCAAAGCACGCGTCTTCCTGCGCCCGGGTTCCGGTGGGATGCAGGTAAACGGTCGCGAATTCAAAGACTTCTTTCCAAGCCCGACTTTGAGGATGATCGTTCGCCAGCCGCTCTCGATCACCGAGACGGCGGAGAAGTTCGACATCTATGTCACCGTCGAAGGTGGCGGGTCGGCGGGACAGGCGGGAGCTATCCGCCACGGCATTTCACGTGCGCTGGTCGAGTTCAACGGGGAGTTGCGCGAGCGCCTCAAGGGCGCCGGTCTGATGACCCGTGACTCGCGGAAGAAAGAGCGCAAAAAGTACGGTCAGAAGGGTGCACGTGCAAGGTTCCAGTTCAGCAAGCGGTAGCGCGTCTATCGCATCTACCGATCACGGAGGAGTTTCGTTGCCGCAGGTCAAGATGCAGGAGTTGCTCGAAGCGGGCGTCCATTTCGGACACCAGACCCGGCGCTGGAATCCGAAGATGAAGCGCTACATCTTCGGCAAGCGCAATGGCATTTACATCATCGATCTTCAACAGACCCAGCAGCTTCTGGATGCGGCGCTGGACTATGCCCGCGAGTTGGGCCGTGCGGGCCGCCGGATTCTCTTTGTCGGCACCAAGCGGCAGGCGCAAGAGGTCATCCAGGAAGAGGCGAGGCGCTGTGGCCAGTTCTTTGTGACTCATCGTTGGTTGGGCGGCATGCTCACCAATTTCGTGACGATCAAGAAGTCGGTTGAGCGTCTGAAGGACACCGAAGCGCGGCTCGGGGACGAAGAGAACCCGCTGATCAAGAAGGAGCGGCTGCGTCTCGAGCGCGATCGCCTGAAGATGACCCGCAACCTCGAGGGCGTCCGCGACATGGACGGCCTGCCGGATGTGCTCTTTGTCGTCGATCCGAAGCGCGAAGAGATCGCGATCGCCGAAGCCAACCGGCTCAACATTCCGGTGATCGCTATTGTCGACACCAACTGCGACCCCGAGTTGATCGATTACATCATTCCCGGAAACGACGACGCGATCCGCACGATCCGTCTGTTCTCTGCAGCGATCGCAACTGCCTATCTCGAAGGCGCGGGTGAGCTGGCCAAGGAAATCGAAGAGGTCGCCGAGGGCACATCGGACGAGACCGTAGAGGCCGCTGCCGCCGCTACCGATGACGCGGCTGTCGTCGTCGAGACGGCACCCGTCGTCGCCGAGCCCGTCGCCGCCGAGCCGGTCGCCGAAGAGCCGGTCGCCGAAGAGACGGTCGCCGAAGAGACGGCCGAGCAACCCGAGGTGGAGATCGCCGCGGAGAGCCCGGCCGCTGCACCCGAACCGGAGACTCCATCAGTGGATCCCGAGTCGCTGGGCTCAGCGAACTGATCGAGGCCGGGAGCCGCACGACCAAGCAAAACGAATCGCACCGTGTGTAGCAAGAAAGAGGGCCATGCGGTTGCACTGGCCCTTTTCTTTATCTAGAAGACGTCTCGAGCGAGACGCGTCAAGGAGAAAAAATGGAGATTACCGCCAAGATGGTCAAGGAGCTGCGAGAGCAGACCGGGGCCGGAATGATGGACTGCAAGAAGGCTTTGATGGAGGTCGGTGGCGACTTCGAGAAGGCCGTGGATGTTCTGCGCAAGAAGGGCATCGCTTCCGCCGCCAAGCGAGCCGGCCGAGCCGCCGCCGAGGGAGCCGTTGGCTCCTACCTCCACGCGGGTGGCAAGATCGGTGTGCTGGTCGAGGTCAACTGCGAGACGGATTTTGTGGCGCGGACCGACGATTTCCAGGATCTGGTCCGAGATATCGCCATGCACGTGGCGGCGGCCGAGCCTCGGTTTGTTGGTCGCGAAGAGGTGACCGACGCGGTGCTGGCGCGCGAGCGCGAGATCTACCGAGAGCAGGCGCTGGCCGCGGGCAAGCCCGAGAATGTGGTCGAGCGAATCATCGAGGGCAAGTTGGAGAAGTTCTATTCCGAGATGGTCCTGCTCGAGCAGGACTTCGTCAAG
>JAOTZA010000214.1 GCA_029861655.1 Acidobacteriota bacterium
TCAGGGTTAGACAGCCACATGGGGACGCTACGTAACATGTGCTCGCTACGTAACATGTTCTCGAATGCATTCTCGAGCGGATTAAAGCGTGTGATGTTTGACATCTTAATTCTCCAGTGAAATTTCAAACCAATCGGCGGTCAATGACTGTGCATCCGTTGCCAATTTCTTGCTGCACCTGGCTTCATCGCAATACCTGAAGAGTTCAGTTAACTGATTCAGTGCATGTGAATCAAAAGCCTCTTAGCAGGTTCACTATATTGAGTTAATTCACTTGACATGTCAAGTACAATCTAAGACTATCATTTTACTTAACCTAATACGGTGAATTAGGGGATGCCTCCGATGGATATTTGTTTGGTCATCAAGGCGCGGCTGGGGGAGCTGGGGTTCGAGCAAAAGGACCTGGCGGCGGCGGCCGAAGTCACGGAATCTTACGTTTCTCAGCTGCTGACTCGGAAGAAATTGCCGCCCGCGCCTGATCGAACGGATATCTACGAAAAGATGGGGAAATTTCTCAATCTCTCGGGCGGTAAGCTGGCGGAGCTAGCCGACGCGCAGCGAAGGGAAGAGCTAAATCGAGGGTTCGAGGACCCGCCCGCGCCTTTGTTTGCGGAGGTTCGAGAACTGATTCTGCGCAAGTGCGCACCGGAAAGACAGGAGCAGGTTCGGGCAATTTTCGAGAAACAGCCCTTTGGCGAGCTCGAACGCCTCGTCACACTAAAGCTTTTAGATGTGATCAAGCGGGTTGCCAGAGAGGAGCTAGAAAGTGAGAAGTGGCTCCGCGCCGTCGCTCGGCTCAGCGGCCGAAGCTACGAGCAGATGCGAGTCATAATCTTGGACTTTCTAGACACGGATGTCTTCCACGTCTCAGGCGAAAACTGCGTCTCTTTCCTGGACCCGCTGATTGAATCCTGGGACATGGACCTCTCGACCTTCAGTATGGAAATTGTGCTGAACCAGAGACTCGTCCCCGGGCACCCGAAGAAGTTTGAGTTCGCTGAAAGAGAACCCGACCACCCTCTCGAGGGCGAGCCGGGGCTCGCTGAATTCCTTCAAGACGCTACGCTCAGCGGTAATGCCACCCGAGACGAGATCGAATTTCTGAGAAGGCTCAGGTTCCAGGGAAAGCGGCCTACGCCGCTCTACTATTATCGAGAGCTGCAGAACCTCAGGGATCCGTTGCATTTCCGGGCTGGAGAACGGTAACCATTGCATTGCCTGGACCAGCTCGCTCGAATGGCCGGTCAGGGTCGTTTTCGGGTCGAAATCCAGTGTGCCCGGGTTCGTGCACGGGGCATCACCGGTCGGTCGGCTGGGGCAGCGGCCGACAGTCAAAGCAAACGGGCGAGTTGTAGTTGGGCCCGAGTATAGCTGAGGGCGGCTGGGCTGGTCGAACGGTACAAGGTCGAACCTTGCGTGGCCGCGGCCCGACGTCTATGCGGTGTCTCCGCATGCAGGGCGGGGGGATGGGCCTAGTACACTGGCTCGGCCGGGTGGATGTATCGCGCCGGTGTCGAGGGCATCCTGGGCATTCGCCGCGAAGGGGCATTTCTTGTCATCGAGCCCTGTATTCCAGATGCCTGGCCTGGCTTCGAGGCCACGGTCAATTTGGCATTGACGCTCTACCGAATCCGGATAGAGAATCCATCACCTCGCGCTCGCGACGACTCGGACGCGGTCCTCGATGTTTCCCGCATCCATGTTACCGAAGGGCGCGTCCGCGTCCCACTGGACGGCGGGACCCACAGCTTGCTGATCGACGTCAGGGATGTAAACGATCAGTTAGGCGGTAAGTGCGAAGCAGGAGGGACCTTGTGCAGCGCATTTGTGGAAGTCTGGCCGACCATCTACTGCTCATCGCGAGTCAACCGGGGCCTGGAGATTTCGAAGTAAACCCGACCAGCATCAGAAGGCCCGCCCCGGCCGATGCTGCGGACGCGGCCAGAATCGCCACTTTTGCTGCGTCCAGCGTGACCGGTGGGAAAGCCAATCCGGCTATGAAAAGCGACATCGTGAAGCCTATCCCAGTGAGGAGCGCGCCCGCCGCCAGCAGGGACCAGCTCAAATCTGATGGCCTGGTTGCGAGGCCGAGGCGCACGGCGATCCAACTCGAGGCGACTACACCAATCGGCTTGCCGAGAACCAAGCCCACAAAGATTGCCGCGACGACCGGATGCCCGATGTCTACGCCAGTGATCATGACTCCGGCATTGGCGAATGCGAAAAGTGGCACAATGACAAAGCCCACCCAGGGGTGCAGCGCCATTTCCAGCCGCTCAACGGGGGACAGAGCCTCCGCCACCGCAACGCCCGCCCGCTGAAGATCACGGCGATCAGGGGTATCCCCGCTCCAGTGGTCGCCTCTGGGATAGGCAAGCACACGCTCGAGGATTGCGCGCATGCGCTCGTCGCTCACCCATCCGTGCGTTGACGTCATCAAACCCAGCGCGACGCCGGCTAACGTGGGACTGATGCCCGATGCGTCCAAACACAGCCAGATCACGCTGGCCAGCAGGAAGTAAACCACAGCGCTCCTGATCCCGACAAGCGTTGCTCCGAGGGTCGCGACAAGGCCAAGGGCGGCGAGGCCGAGCGCTGCCCAGTTCAGGGTTTCTCCAAAACCCACGGCCACCACCAAGATGGCACCCACGTCATCGAAGACCGCCAGCGACAAGAGAAACAGGCGAAGACTCGGTGGGATGCGGGAGCCGAGAAGTGCGAGACATCCGATGACAAAAGCCGTGTCGGTGGCGACCACGGTCCCCCAACTGAACGTTCCGAGGTGACTGTTCATGAGCGCCACATAGAGGGTCGCGGGAACCAGCATGCCGCCCAGCGCACCGGCGAACGACAACGCGGCGATGCGCCAGGTCCGCAGCTTACCCACGACAAGAGAATGCTTGAGCTCCAGGGCAACCACAAAGAAGAACAGCGTCATCAACCCTTCGTTGATCCAGAGGCGCAGCGAACGGGTGAAATCGAGCGACCCGAAATGCAGCCCGATAGGTATCTCCCAGAACGCCGAGAACGGTATAGACCATTTCGAGTTCGACAGGATCAAGGCGGCGATGGTCGCAACGAACAACATGACACCAGTCGCGACTTTGATCTCGAGTAATCGCGCGAAGGGTATGGTGAAGCGGTCGGCAATCGCGGGCGGGAGGTCAGCGCTCTGTCCAATCATCGTATCGAAGTCCTGTCGGTGATCCCGGCGAGAGCGTCGCGATGAACTTTCCCGACCGAGGCCGCGTGCCTGGAGCACGAGTCCGATCTACCCAACCAGGCTATCAAGATTCGCATCAAATCAGTGGGTTTCGAAACCGCCGTTCGAATCGTGCTGGGCAACATCGGCGTTCCCAAGAGCATCATCTGCGCGAGTCCGAAACCGGCGGGTGAATGGACAACCGCTTAACCGTCCGCGCCTTCGTCCAATGCACGCTGGCGCACGGAAGTCCGTAGCACGGGAGTGCTACTGTACCTAAGGTGGGAGCGATGAATCTGCCTGCGACGCGGCCTAAGCCGAAGGTACGAACTGATTCATGGAAAAGAACACGAAAATCATCGTTCACGCGCTCGCGCGTGGCCAATCGGGTAGTTCTACGACGGCCGGTAAGGACCATCAAATTCGACTCGCAGGCGGAGCGTAGGTTTCGCGCAGTCAAGAAACGATATCAAGTCAGGAGCTATAGTCATGGCAAAGAAGAAGCCCAACATTCGGCCCTTGCACGACCGTATCCTCGTCGAGCGTCAGGAGGAGGACCGGACGTCGACCGGGGGTATCGTAATCCCCGATACAGCCACCGAGAAGCCTATCCGGGGCAACGTTATCGCAGTGGGCAACGGAAGAATCCTCGAGGATGGCGCCGTACGCGGACTTGACGTCAAGGTTGGCGACAAGGTGCTGTTCGGCAAGTTCGCGGGCACCGAGGTGAAGCTCGGAGATCAGGAACTGCTCGTGCTGCGCGAAGACGACGTGATGGCGGTAATCGACTGATCGGCGTCATGGGAATCGAATTCAAGAGAGTCAATTCAGGAGTGTAGAGACAATGAGTGCGAAAGAAGTGCATTTCGCAGAAGAGGCCCGCCATCGCATCGTGGTCGGCGTGAACACCTTGGCCAACGCGGTCAAGGTGACCCTCGGCCCCAAGGGCCGCAACGTGGTCCTGGAAAGGAGCTGGGGCGCCCCCACGGTCACCAAGGACGGTGTCTCCGTCGCCAAGGAGATCGAGCTCGAGAACAAGTTCGAGAACATGGGCGCCCAGATGCTGAAGGAGGTTGCATCCAAGACATCGGACGTGGCCGGCGACGGCACCACCACTGCCACCGTCCTCGCCCAGGCGATAGTCCGCGAGGGCTTGAAGTCCGTCGCGGCGGGCATGAATCCAATGGACCTGAAACGCGGTATCGACCAGGCCGTCGTCGGCGCCGTCGCGCACCTGCAGAAGCTGTCCGTGCCGATCTCCGACGACAAGGCTATCGCGCAGGTCGGCACCATCTCCGCCAACGCGGACGCGTCCATCGGCGACCTCATCGCCGAAGCGATGCAGAAGGTGGGTAAGGAGGGCGTAATCACCGTGGAGGACGGCTCCGGGCTGGAGAGCGAGCTCGACGTGGTCGAGGGCATGCAGTTCGACCGCGGCTACCTGTCGCCTTACTTCATCAACAAGCAGGAGAACATGTCCGTCGAGCTCGAGGAGCCCTACATCCTCCTGCACGAGAAGAAGATCTCCAATATCCGCGACCTGCTGCCGGTACTCGAGGCCACGGCCAAGTCCGGCAAGCCGCTTCTGGTCATCGCGGAGGACATCGAAGGCGAAGCCCTGGCCACGTTGGTGGTCAACAACCTCCGCGGCATCATCAAGGTGGCCGCGGCCAAGGCGCCGGGCTTCGGCGATCGCCGCAAGGCGATGCTGGAGGACTTGGCGATCCTGACCGGAGGCAAGGTGATCGCCGAGGAAGTGGGCATGAGCCTGGAGAAGGCGTCTCTGGACGACCTGGGCACCGCCAAGCGCGTACAGCTCACCAAGGACGAGACCACCATCATCGATGGGGCGGGCGACCACGAGGCCATTACAGGCCGGGGCAAACAGATCCGTACCCAGATCGAAGAGACCTCCTCCGACTATGATCGCGAGAAGCTCCAGGAGCGGGCGGCGAAGCTGGCCGGCGGTGTTGCGATCATCAAGGTCGGGGCCGCCACCGAGGTGGAGATGAAGGAGAAGAAGGCCCGGGTCGAGGATGCCCTCCACGCCACTCGCGCCGCCGTCGAGGAAGGGGTCGTCCCGGGTGGCGGGGTCGCCCTGGTACGGGTCCTACAGAAGCTCGACCTCAAGGGCGCCAATCCCGACCAAGACGTGGGTATCGCCATCGCCAAGCGGGCGATGGAAGAGCCCCTGCGCCTGATCGTCGCCAACGCGGGCGAGGAGCCGTCGGTGGTGTTGGCCAAGGTCAAGGAAGGCAACAGCAACTTCGGCTACAATGCCCAGACCGAGGAGTACGGCGACATGATGAAGATGGGCATCTTGGATCCCACGAAGGTGGTCCGCTCGGCGCTGCAGAACGCGGCGTCGATCGCCGGCCTGCTCATCACCACCGAGGTCTCGGTGGCGGAGGCGCCGAAAAAAGAATCGGCGCCGACAATGCCCCCAGGTGGTAT
>JAOTZA010000215.1 GCA_029861655.1 Acidobacteriota bacterium
TGTCAAGGCCGGCCTGATTGGTATCGAACAAGCCTTCGCGCAGAGCGGCTGGCGTCTACCATTCGCGGTGTCGGTCACCATCGAGACCACCGGCACGATGCTCGCCGGTCAGGACGCCGAAGCGCTCGCCGTGTCGTTGCTCCACCGCGATCTCCTGTATGTGGGGCTCAACTGCGCAACCGGGCCCGAGCTCATGACCGAACATGTACGGACCTTGGCGGAGCTGTCGCACCGGCGTGTAGGCTGTGTTCCCAACGCTGGGCTGCCGGACGAGGAAGGTGTCTACCAACAGGGCCCCGACCACTTCGTGGAGGTGCTGGGACGGTTTGTCGAGCAGGGTTGGCTGTCTCTCGTCGGCGGCTGTTGCGGCACCTCGCCGCAGCACATCGAGGCGCTGGCAAAGCTGGTAGAGGGGCGCCGTCCGCAGGTACCGTCGAAACACCAGCGAAGCATGATCTCCGGCATCCAGGCGGCTGAGCTCGAGGCAAACAACCGGCCGTTGTTGGTCGGCGAGCGCACCAACGTCCTGGGCAGCCGCAAGTTCAAGCGTCTGATCGCCGCCGGCGAGTTCGAGAAGGCTGCCGAGGTGGGGCGCGCCCAGGTCCGCGGGGCCGCGCAGATTTTGGATGTTTGTATGCAGGACCCGGATCGCGATGAGGCCGCCGACATCGAGGGCTTTCTCGACCGGCTGGTGCGTATGGTCAAGGTACCGCTGATGATCGACTCCACCGACGCCGAGGTCATGGAGACGGCGTTGACGTATTGCCAGGGAAAAGCGGTGCTCAACTCGATCAACCTGGAAGACGGGCGGAGCCGTTTCGACCAGGTTGTCCCGCTCGCCAAGCGATATGGAGCCGCGTTGGTCGTTGGGACTATCGACGAGCTAGGTATGGCGGTAACGGTAGAGCGCAAGCTCGAGATCGCAAGGCGCAGCTACGAGCTCCTTACCGAGGAATTTCGCGTCGCTCCCGAGGACATCTGGTGGGACGCTCTGGTCTTCCCGTGCGGCACCGGCGACGAGGCCTACCTCGGCTCGGCAGCTCTGACGATCGAGGGTGTTCACGCGCTCAAGGTGGAGTTCCCCTTGACCAAGACCATCCTGGGCGTCTCCAACGTTTCTTTTGGGCTGCCGACCGCCGGTCGTGAAGTCCTCAATTCCGTCTTTCTCTACCACGCTACCCAGGCGGGGCTCGACGCCGCCATCGTCAATACCGAGAAGTTGGCGAGGTTTGCTGAGATCCCCCAGGAGGAGAGGGATCTGGCGGATGCACTGATCTATCTCGAACCGGGGAACGTGGAAGGGGGCGAGCAAGCGGTCGCCGCCTTCGCGGCGCATTTTCGTGGCCGCAAGACGACCGTATCGGTCACCCCACGCTCCGAGCTGCCGCTCGACGAACGGCTCTCTCGAGCAGTGATCGAGGGCTCGAAAGAAGGCCTCGAGGAGGATCTGGATGAGGCTCTCGCGGATCCGCGATGGCCGACACCACTTCAGATCGTCAATGGACCGCTGATGGCCGGCATGGCGGAAGTTGGAAGGCTGTTCAACGGCAACGAGTTGATCGTCGCAGAAGTGCTGCAGAGCGCCGAGGTGATGAAGGCGGCGGTCGCCCGTCTCGAGCCTCACATGGAGAAGAGCGATGCATCGAGCCGCGGCAAGGTGGTCCTGGCCACGGTCAAGGGCGATGTCCACGACATCGGCAAGAACCTGGTCGACATTGTGCTGTCGAACAACGGCTTCGAGGTGGTCAATCTGGGGATCCGCGTACCGAGCGAGCAACTCATCCAGGCGGTCCAGGAGCACCAGCCGGATGTTCTGGGGCTCTCCGGTCTCTTAGTCAAGAGCGCGCAGCAGATGGTGCTGTCGGCGGGCGACATGGCCTCGGTCGGTATCGATGTGCCGTTGCTGGTCGGCGGTGCAGCGCTGACGGCGCGGTTTACCCACCTCAAGATCGCCCCGGCTTATGGCAGCGTCTGCACCTATGCCAAGGACGCAATGGAGGGGCTAAGCCTGGTCGAGAGACTGACCGACCCTGAGGCCCGACCGGTTCTGGACGCGGAAGTCGAGGTAGCGGTGGCCGCCGCCGCCGAGCGCGCAGCTCGGCCGGCTCCTGAGCTCGCTGCCGCCGGGAGCGAGCGGAGCGGTGACGTGCGTCTCGATGTCGAGGTGCCAAAGCCGCCCGATCTCGACCGTCACGTGGAGACTCTCGATCTGGACGAGGTGTGGGCCGAGCTCAATCCACAGATGCTCTATGCGAAACATCTAGGTCTCAAGGGCTCAGTGCGACGGCTAGCGAGCGAGGGAGATCCGAAGCTGGCCAAGCTTCGCGAACTAGTCGACGGGCTCAAGGAGATCGCTCGGGACGGCGGCATGAGCGCCCAGGCAGTCTGGCAGTTCTTCCCGGCGGTAAGCCGGGCCAACCGGCTGACCCTTACCGGCAGCAACGGCAGATCGCCGGCGGCCGAGTGGGAGTTCCCGCGCCAACGTGGCGAGGACGGTCTGTGTATCAGCGACTATGTGCTCGACACGGACCACGTAGCGCTTTTTGTGACGACCGCCGGCGAGGGTGTCCGCGAACACATCGAGGCCTGGAAGGAGGAGGGCGAGTACTTGAAGAGCCACGCCTTTGCCGCGCTTGCGATCGAGACTGCGGAAGCCGCGGCGGAGTTGGTGCACAAGAGACTCCGAGCAGTGTGGGGTTTCCCCGACCCGCCCGAGCTGACACGTCGTGATCGACTTTCGGCGCGTTATCGCGGCAAGCGCTACAGTTTTGGTTACCCGGCGTGTCCGGATCTCGAAGGTCAGCGTCCGTTGTTCGCCGTGCTGGGTCCCGAAGAAATCGGAGTCGAGCTCACCGACGGCGACATGATGAGCCCGGAGGCAAGTGTTTCGGCGCTGGTATTCCACCATCCCGACGCACGCTACTTTGGGGTGTAGCCTGACCTTCTCACCAGCGTTCGTCACGAGAGGTCTTGCGACCTAGCAGTAGTAGGTTGGTGAAAAGGTCAGGCTAGAGGCTTCGCATGAACACGATCGGCTATTTTCACGGCAACGACCCGGCCGCCTGTCTCGTGCGCGATGGGGAGGTCGTTGCGTTCGTCGAAGAAGAAAGGCTGATCCGTTTCAAGCACGCGGAAGGGATCTTTCCGATCCGGGCAATCGCTTTTTGCCTCTCCCAGGGGGGGCTGCGACTCGAGGACGTGGATCGGTTTGTCTACGGCTGGGACGGCCCTCGTTATTCGGACCCGACGTCGCAAGGGATGGCCTCGTTCTACGAGCGCCTCAACGGCAAATATCCACCGGACTCGGGGACACGCGCCTGGCAGCGGCGAAACCTGTCGTGGTTCCGGGCCGAGCGCGTCGAAAGCCGGTTACGCGCCGAGCTGGTGAGATTCTTCGGTATCGAGCCGGGGAAGATCCCGCCGCTCGTTTTCCACCCGCACCACGAAACCCACGCGGCGGCTGGTTTCTATCTTTCCGATCTCGAGGAGGCCCTCGTCCTGGTGCTCGACGGATCCGGGGACAGCGATTGCACGACACTGTGGCGTGGCGAGGGCGTGTCGCTGGAGCCGCTCGAGCGGATCGAGATCCCGCACTCGCTGGGCTGGTTCTACGCTGCGCTAACCGAGTACTTGGGGTTTCAGGCCTATGACGGCGAGTACAAGGTGATGGGTCTGGCCGCCTATGGCCGCGACAACGTCGAAATGCGTGAGCAGCTCGGGAGGGTTGTCGCCATCGGTCCCCGCGGCTACGACTACGTGCTGGATCCACGGTTCATTCATCATGGCCCGCATTCGTACTCACACCGGTTCACCGATCACCTGGTCGAGCTCTTGGGCCTGCCACCGCGCCTAGGCGGGCGGCCGCTCGAGCAAACTCACCACGATTTGGCATTCGAAACCCAGCGCGCACTGGAGACCGCCGTGCTGCGGCTGCTGTCTCATTTCCGGCAAAGCACTGGCATGAAGAATCTTTGCATCTCGGGCGGTGTCGGCTTGAACGTCAAGCTGAACAGCAGGATTCGGGAAAGCGGTCTTTTCGACCGTGTTTCAGCCTTCCCGATACCCAGCGACTCGGGTCTGGGTGTCGGTGCCGCGGTGGCGCTCGACGTTGCCGAGATCGGCAAACGACCGGCACCGCTCCGACACGTTTTTCTAGGGCCGTCGTACGAAGACGATCAGATCGAGACCCAGATTCGCTCGTGTGGCTATATCTACCGCACATGCGACGACGTGGCGGAGGAGGCGGCCGAGTTGCTCGAAAAAGGAAAAGTCGTGGCTTGGTTCCAGGGAGCGCTCGAGGCCGGTCCCCGGGCGCTCGGGGGACGTTCGATTCTCGCCGACCCGAGAACTGTGGACAGTCGCGAACGGGTTAACTCGGCGATCAAGTTCCGCGAGTACTGGCGACCCTTCTGCCCGAGCATGACGGAGAAGTCGGCAGAGAGATTTCTGGAGAATGCGGAAGCGGCGCCTTTTATGATCATGGCGTTCGAAGCCAGTGACGAGGCGCGCGAGAAGATTCCCGGTGTGGTGCATGTCGACGGTACGGTCCGTGTGCAGACGGTCGATCACGCGTCGAACCCCCTCTATCATCGGCTTCTCGAGGCCTTCGAGCGGCGAACGGGTGTGGCCGTTGTTCTCAATACCTCGTTCAACATCAAGGGAGAAGCCATTGTCGCGTCACCGCGCGACGCCTTCCGTACCTTCTGGAGCACCGGCATCGACGCCCTCGCGATAGGGTCGTTCTTGATCGAGAAGCCCGAGAGTCCACTCCCAACCCGCCCGGAAGAAGTCATCCGCTAGATTGGACCGCGATGAGAGCCGCAAAACGTGTCCTGGTTGTGTCTCCGCATGCCGACGACGAGACTCTGGGTGTTGGCGGCACCATCGCACGCCATGTCGCCGAGGGAGACCAGGTCTCCGTTGCGGTCCTGACCGGGCACGGCGAGGACGCTCCGCACCCTCTGTGGCCGCAAAGCTCTTGGACAGTGGTTCGAGCCGAGGCGCGACGCGCCATGACGGCGCTGGGCGTCGAGGAATTGATCTTCGAGGAGCTGCCGGCGGCTCTCGTCGCCGAGCAGCCGTTGTGGAAACTCAACCGGTTGACACTCGATGTTCTCGAGCGCGTTCGTCCGGAGGTCCTCTACACGCCCTTCCCATTCGATCTGCACCGTGACCACAGAGAGGTCTTTCATTCGCTTTCGGTGGCCTGGCGCACCAGCTCGGAGGTCGGTCGGCGGGTGAGTGAGATCTACTGCTACGAGGTGCAATCCGAGACCCACTGGAACATCCCCTATGTCGAGGCGGGTTTTCTTCCCAACTGCTGGGTGGATATCGGGCCCTACCTGGGCAAGAAGCTCGAGGCCACCGCCTGCTACGAGAGTCAGATCAGACCAGAGCCGGACGCCCGCTCGCTCGGAGCCATCGAGGCACTGGCCCGCTGGCGCGGTTCGCAGGTCGGCGTCGATGCTGCGGAGGCGTTCGTCGCCGTGCGCCTGCTGCGCCACACCTAGTCACTGCTCCCGACGAGGTCGGGCGTCAACGGGGCACAAACCGAAATTCGGTAGGGCAGGGACTCGAAGAGGGACAAATAGGGCCAACGCCGAAAAGCGCTTTGTGTTCC
>JAOTZA010000310.1 GCA_029861655.1 Acidobacteriota bacterium
CTCGACTTCGGGCTCGCCAAGCTCGCTCGAGAGCCCAGCGAGCCACTGAGACAACAGGCGACCTCGATGCCTACCGAGGTCAAGCCTCTGACCCAGGAGGGCGTCGTGCTGGGAACCGCGCCCTATATGTCACCCGAGCAGGCCCAGGGGCTGCCGGCAGATTTCCGCTCCGACATCTTCTCGCTCGGATGCCTACTCTATGAAGCGTCCACCGGAGCCAGGGCCTTTTCCGCCAAGTCGGCGATCGATACGCTCCACAAGGTGATCCACGAGGAGCCGGCGCCGATGGCAGAGCGCGTCCCTCAGGCACCGATCCAGCTACAGTGGATTCTGCGCAAAGCGCTCGCCAAGGACCCTGCCGATCGATACCAGTCGGCTGGCGACCTGGCCGTCGATTTGCGAGCCACGCGGAAAGATCTCGAGTCCGGTACCGACCTCAAGACTTTGGGGTCGGGAGCTACCCAGTCGCTCGAGCGGGTCGCGAGACCCAGATTGGGGCCAACTCTGGCGGTGATCGCAGCGGTTCTCGCCGGCGTGGCGGTCCTGTCCTGGTTCCTCGGCCGCCGAGGGTCCGACCCTTCAGTCACAACCGCGCAGGAACGCTCGATTCAGCGCATCACCTCCAGCGGTGTCGTCATTGCCGCTGCCATCTCACCCGATGGCAAGTACGTCGCGTATGTCGAGTCGTATCAGGGCCGAAAGAGCCTCCACCTGCGTCAGCTGGGCAGCGCCCAGAGCCTCGAGCTGATCCCCCCGGGATCTGAGAATTATTGGGGACTGACCTTCACACCAAACAGTAAATCTGTTGTTTTTGGCGGCAAGGACCAGAAGAACCTCTCGGGTGCCTTGTATCAAATCTCCACTCTGGGCGGAGCGCCGAAGAAATTGGTCGAGAATATGGAGAGCCCTCCTTCCTTCTCACCCGACGGCGGTCGCTTCACCTGGCTGCGCGCCGATTTCCCCGCCCCCGGAGCCAGTGCGCTGATGATCGCCAACGCCGATGGGTCGGATGAGGAGATGCTGGCGACGCGTGCGCGGCCCGAGGTGCTGGCACCGCGCTTTTTCACCGCCCCCTCCTGGTCTCCGGACGGCAGTCTGATCGCAGCCAGCGTCATGTCCGCTGAGGGCCAGGGGAGGATCCTCGGCTTCGATGTCGAGACCGGAGCGGTGGCCTGGACCTCGGAGCGCTCGTGGAATTGGATCTCGGAGGTGCGCTGGCTACCGGATGGCGATGGCCTCGTAGCCATTGCGACACCGGACGATCGAACCGGCGGGCAGATCTGGTACGTACCCTATCCGCGGGGTGCGCCCCACCAGATCACCGACGACCTGTTCAGATATCGCAGTGTCAGCTTGACCGCGGACGGCAACTCTCTGGTGACGGTGGCGGACACCTTCGAAGCAACGCTGTGGACTCAGCACAGAGACGGGACCGGCCGGCCCGCTCGCATCTCGCACACCAGAATGGAGGGACGGTTCGGCTTCGATTTCACCGCGGACGGTCGCATGGTTCTCCAGACCGTCGAGGAGGGACGGTTCAAGCTCGCAGTGATGAATCTCGACGGCAGTGAGCGCCAGGTCCTGACCGACTATCCGCTTGGCGAGTTCTACCCACGTGTCACCGGGAATGGAAAGGTCCTGTATGTAAAGAGAACGCCGGCGGGAGATGAGCTCCGATTGATGGATCTCGACGGCTCCGACTCCCAGGTCCTTTCAGCCGTGCAAGGCAAAGGCAGCTATATCACGCCGGCTTTGTCACCCGATGGCGACTGGGCGGTCATCCCGAAGGCATCAGGTCTCTGGCGGGTGCCGCTCGACGGCGGCGTGGCCACCCAGATGACCGACCTTCAGGCGCATCTCCCGGCCATCTCACCTCGGGGGACGCGTCTGGCTTTCTATTTCGAAGACGGCGAGCAGGAGCGGATCGGCATCCTTCCGATCGAGGGCGGAGAGCTCGAAGTGACTCTAGAAGGACCTGCGCTGACCTCCAACAGCTCGTCTCTCTTGCGCTGGGCGGAAGATGGAGAGGCGCTCATCATCAACACAGCACCGGGCGATCGCGTCAATCTCTGGCGGCTGCCGCTCGACGGCAGCGAGCCTCGGCGGATGACCGACTTCACCGACGAGAACCTGTTCTGGTTCGAATACAGCCCAGATGGTGAGACGCTGGTGGCCTCCAGCGGCCAACTCCTACGGGACGCGATCCTGATTCGGGATTTCCGCTGACTCGTTGTGGGGAGCTTGACCGTCAACTGAACCCGATCCCAAGGCGGGGCTGCCGAGAGGCTGCGTTAGAGTCGGAGTCTGACCGTGAGAACCGGCAGCCTGGAGGTACACCGAGAACCCCTCCCAGCCCGGTCTACTGCACCATCAGTGCACCACGGAAACCTTCCGAGTGAGGGCCGTCGGCACCCACAAATTCGAGTGTAATTGGGTGCCTGTCCCCTTCTCTTCTCCCCTTCTCTTCTCCGCGTGACTGCGGAATTCGTCATATTGAAATCGAACGATGAGCTATAGCGTGTGGCTGTAATGAAGGGTGAAATGGTCGGGACGCCGGCTGCAGATCTCGATTTGCCAGACGCCGCGGAGTGCGCGATCAACATCGGGTTCGATGATTTTCGGACCTTTTTGAAGGACTTCTCGGCGAGCCTCGCGCTCGAGGGGATGTTCGTCGTGGCTGCCGAGCCTCAGCGCCCGGGCGCCGAGGTTGCGTTCGAACTCACCTTGAGTGACGGTCATCCCCTGGTAAAGGGGCGTGGCGTCGTTGCCTGGTCTCGCGCCACCAGCGGGAAGGCGGTGACCGCTGGCATGGGGATCCGCTTTCTCGATCTCGATACCAGGAGCGAGCGCCTCGTGCGTCGAATCGTGGAAGAGCGCACCAAGGCGGGTCTGGGGCTCTTCGACCTCGACCAGAAGCCCTCGGCCGGCCAGGATCTGGATTCCGAGGGGGATGCTGCCGGACCGGAGACGGAGGCGGCCCCTGGCGGCGAAAGCGACACGGGTGAGATCGAGAGCCTGCGCGCCGAGATCGAGAAAGTGAAGCGTGAGCAAGCCAAGGAGCGAAGGCGTTGGCAGGCGGACCTCGAGGCGGCTCGGGACGCAGAGGCCGATCTCAACTCCCGGCTCAGTGCAAGCCTCTCCCGCGTGGTGACGATCAGCGAGTCTCGCGACGCGTTGATGGGCCAGCTTCACTTCACAGAAGAGACGCACCGGCGGGATCGGGATCGCCTGGATAAGTTCGATGAGGAGCGGGCGAAGCTAGAGCAAGCGGCCGAAGAACAGAAGTCTGAGGTCGCGCGCTGGACCGAGGAAGCCGTGGAGGCGAACACCGGACGCGAGGCCCTGGAGTCCCAGAAGAGGTCCCTCGAGGAGGAGATCGAGGTCGAACGCGGAAAAGCCGAGAAGTTCGCTTCGAAAGTCGAAGACGCCCAGGCGACCTTGTCGGCGGAGAAGACTGCCAAGGAGTTGGTGGACAAGGATCTGCACGAGGCCAAAGCGGCGCTCGAGAGCCTCGCGGCGAAGGCGGACGCGACCGAGACCACGCTGCGCGAGCGTGTCGAGCAGGCTAGCGCGGACCTCGAAGAGTCTTCCTCCAAGGCTGGCGAGCTCGAGAAGGAGGTCGAAAGCCTACGTTCGGAGCTTGGCGAGATCCAAGGGCAATCCGAGGCCTTCCAGGCCAAGATGGCCTCGATCCGCACGGAGTTGGAGCAGCTAAGGAGCCGCCACGACGAGATGAAGGCGGAAGCTACCACGCAGAAGGAAGCGGCTGCCCGCGCCGAGAAGCTCGTCGAGTGCGTGCGCGCCGGGCACGCTTCCCTGCAGGACGATCTGGCAGAAGCGCAGACGGCTCTCGGCGAGGTCGCAGATCTCGAGCGGCGCCTTGGGGACGAGCTCGAGGAGGTGCGGCC
>JAOTZA010000216.1 GCA_029861655.1 Acidobacteriota bacterium
TTAGCTGGGGCGAGGTGGAGGGCGCGAGGTGGTACGACTTGGTGGTTTATCGCCTGGAGGATGAGGAGCAGACAGAACCGGTCCTCCGCGAACGAATAACAGGTAGCGCCCTGAGTTGGACTCCGTCGCTTGACCGTTGCTTGGAGGCCGGCGGAAAGTACGCCTGGTCGGCGCGAGCGGTCAGTAGCTGGAAGGCATCGGACTGGTCAGCCCCCAGCTTGTTCCAGGTGGCGTCTGGACCGAGCGCTGCGGAGTTCGAGGAGGCACTGGCAGTGGTGCGGAAGTACCTGTCGGGTCAGGACGATCGCACCGCCGAGAGTGCGGGAGGCTGGGAGTCTTCTTCCGAAACGATCACCGCTCCGGTCACGGCATTGTCGGCCCCCGCTACCACTCGGCTGAATGTCGACGGCAATGTACATGCGGAGTCGTTTACCGGGGACGGTTCACACCTGAGTGGAGTCGCGACCGCGGTGTACGATGGCGGCAATTCGAGCATTGCACTCTCCTCCACACCAGGGGCCGTTGCATCGGTGACCGTCGATCAAGGGACGAGCGGGCGGGTCATTCTCGTCTCGAGTGCAAATGTCTGGGGCAACTTGAGCCAGGGTGACGCCGAGTGCTCGATCACGACCTCGAGCTCCACCATCGATAGCAACTACAGGCAAAGGGCACAGACCTTCACCGATGCTCACGCGACGATTGCCGGAACACGCGGCTACAAAATCAACAAGGGCTTGTTTTTCCCTCCCCCCGATACCCAGGTCTACCACCTTGTGTGTAGGGAGGGTTTAGGAGATACGTGGATACTAGACGCGAACCTTTCCGCGATCTTCGTACCGGACCCGGCTGTGTTCGAGAAGCCGCCGTTCCCTCTCGACTAGCCGGGGGATCAGCCAGCGAGGGGTCTTGAGTACCAACGTCGGCGGGAGGGTCCGGGCAACAGCTTCATAGGCGTGGTGTTGGCGTTGTATTGGTCGCCTCCGACCGCTTCCCCCCACGCTTCCCCCATCTGCCTTGCCACAAACTCAGCAGTGAACCTGTCACGCAAACTGTTGCGTTTAAGTAGTTTAAGTGGCGCGCCGTGAGGGACTCGAACCCCCAACCGTCAGATCCGAAGTCTGGTGCTCTATCCATTGAGCTAACGGCGCCTAGCCTTCGCCTCACTATGCCGAGGTAAGGGTCAGGGGTCAACTGTATGATCGCGCCCTCGAGCATGCCGTCATCCCCCACCCACCCTCCCAGTCTGTACCGATCGCTCGCCCTCTTCGCGTGGTGGACGCTCGGCGCCTGTAGCCTGCGCGCCGCCGACCCGGCCGAGGCCGCACGCCTCGTCGAGATCCTGGCGCTCGGCCCGGGCCAGACCGTGGCCGACGTGGGTGCCGGTGAGGGGGACTTCGTCCCCGCTTTGGCCGAGGCGGTAGGAGAGAGTGGGCGTGTCATCGCAACCGAGGTCGAGCAGGACCTGGTTGACGAGATTCGTGATCTGGCCGCTACAAAAGGTCTTCCTCAGGTAAGTGTCCACCTCGGAGATCAAGAAGGCAGCGGGCTCCCACCGGGTTGTTGCGATGCGATCCTTTTGCGGCTGGTGTATCACCACTTCACCCAGCCGGCGGTGATGCGAGAGGACCTCGAGCGCGCCTTGACCCCGGGTGGGTTGATCGCCATCGTCGACATCACTCCCCAGGAAGACTGGCGTGAGCTGCCGGGTGTCCCGGACCGCGGCGGCCACGGTGTCCCGACGGATGATCTCGTGGACGAGATGATCGGCTCGGGGTTCGAATGGGTCGAGAGTATTCCGAACTGGAACGGAGACGCCGATCGCTTCGCACTATTGTTCCGCCGCTCCAAGAACTCCTGAGGGCCTTCATTTTGACCTTCGTGGCAGCTCGTTTAGTCTAGGGGGCCAATGATCGTGACCCTCCCTGACCGACTCGAAGACTCGCTGCACGGCCGCGCCGCCACCATCATCGTTCCCTGAAGTCCAGGCCGCGGAAGCGTATGCTCGGTGGCGGATGAGACGGCAAACGGTCTTGGCGACCGTCCTGGGCAGCGCCGGCACGGTCGTCGGCCTCACCGGCCTGCTTCTGTGGGCGGACCGACCCGGGCTGAGCGTCGAGTATTTCGCCAACACGTCAAGTTGGTCAGGTCGCCCGGTGTACCAGACCGTCGGCGAGCCTCGGCTCGACGGACCCGAGGGCGCGGCGCACGTTCTGGTGTCGACCGAAGTCTTCAGTGTCCGCTGGCGCGGCTGGGTCTATATCCCCGATGATCGGAGATCTCGTTTCTTTCTCGAGGCCGACGGCGCCGCGTATCTAAGGCTCGACGGCGAGACGTTGATCGAGCTCGAAGAGGGCTCGGAGAAGAAGTGGGGCCAAACTCAATTGCGCCACCAGCGGGTGGGTATGGTACCTATCGAGATCGGGACCTCGCGAACCGCAGGGAAAGGCCGGCTCGCGCTGAGGTGGAAAGACAGGGGCGAGGGAAGAGAGAACGTACCCGCCGTGGCGTTCTACGCCGGTCGTCCGCTGGGGCCGCGGCTCTGGTTGCGCGAGACCCTAGGCGGCGTCGGGCCGCCTTACCAAAGGCTGCTCGGCGCCGTGCTCGTGGTCATCGCCGTGCTCATGCTGCGCGCGGGACTCAGACGATCGAAAGTCTGGCTGCGAGGACGGGAGGGGCTTCGGCGGCGGAGCGAGACACTTCGCGCGAGATTCGTCGGGAGATTTGCCGGCCCGGTACGTGGCGGTCTGCTTGCCGGTCTCCTTGTCGGTGCCCTCTTTGTGCTCGCCTGGGCCTTGACGACGCCCTTTGTCGCGAGCAATCTGGACGGTGACGACATCCGCTACCTCGATGCCGCGTTCTTCTCAAAGAAGCTGGGCTGGATCCTCAATCGCTATGTTCACATCTATCTGGTCAAGCTGTCGATGTGGCTGCGCGGTGGCGATCCGTTTCTGGCCTCGCGGGTCTACTGGCCGGCGATGTTCGCCGGCACGGTGGCGGCGCTGGCGGTGTCGGTTCGATCGCTGGGACCACGCTGGCAGCTTCGTACCCTGGCCGTCGCGGTGTTCCTGTTGTTGAGCCAGCCGGAACTGATCGGCAACATCGGCGCGGTCTTCGCCGACTTCTCGGCCATGTTGTTCATCACCATCGGTGTGGCGGTCTATCTCCACGCCCTCTCGCGCTCGCCGCCCTCCAGCTTCCGCTGGCACGCACTGGCGATCGGCGTGCTCACCTTCGCGGCGTTCAAATCGAAGGAGACCGGCATCATCCTCCTCTGGCTGCCGTTATTGTTTCTGTGGACGGACGGACGGCTCAACTTCAGGCGATTTGCCCACCGGCTAGGCTATTGGCTTTTTGGGGTGCTGGTGGCGCAGACGGCGCTGATGGTTCTCGACGCCTGGATCCTCGGCGATTTTCTTTTCAGCTTGCGACCCGAGAACTTCGCGGCGCTGCGAGAGATGAATCTTGCCGCCGAACCCCAGTCGCAGCGCAACGCCGTGGGCTGGATGAACATCCTATGGGAGGCAAAACCGCGGGTTTATCCTCTGCACTATTCCCTCCGCCATCTCGGCATTCTGGTGGTCCTTGGCGCGGTCGCCGCCGGATGGCGCCGCAAGCGGGTCGAACTGAGGCTGCTCCACCTGATGCCGCTCGTCTATGTCCTGCTGATGGTCGTCCTCCACATCCGCGGAACCTACATCCTGACCAGTCGTTACCTCTTCCCTATCCTGCCCATCTCCTGCGTTCTCGGGGCCGCCTTCTTCCTCTACAGTGGTCTCGAGGAGCTTTCGTGGTCCGAGCTTCTCGCGCCGCGTTTCTGGGTCCCCGTTGCCCTGGCCGCGGCGGTGCTCTCTGTCGTCGTTCTGCCCTGGCGGATCGGCAGGCTGGCACCGGAGGAGTTCCTTCCGACCTCGCTTCTCGAGCAGCTCGGCTGGACCGGGCACGACTTTTTAGCCAGCACGCTCGGCCCAGCGACCTTGCTTCTCTTCCTGGCGACACTAGCCTTGTCTTTTCCGCACCGAGGCCCTCGACTGGCCGTCCTGCTCGTCGGTCTGCTGGCGTTCTTCGGCGTCGGCTTGACGCTCACCCGAGTGACGCTCGAGCTCAATCTGGCCGTCCAGCGCGGGGAGCTGGTTCTCTATCCATGGGAGGTCTTCCGGGACGAGCTCGAGACTGGGCACCTCCAGGAAATCGTCGTTTCGCCGGAGTTGACGTTCAAAGGACACATGTTCGGCCAGGCGGCGACACGCGACCGCATCGCACGGATGTTTTTTGGCCGCGAGAACTCACGAGTCACCGTTAGCCACCAGATCCACCCCGGTGTCGAGTTCGCCCTCGGCTCGTCCGCCGATCTCGAGTCATGGAGCCGCCTCCTACCCGAATTGGCAGAGACCGCGATGTTCGATCCGACGGGTCAGGTGGTCCTGGTGCAGCCGAGTGCCGCCGTAGCCGAACGACGCCGAGGAGAAGTGGATCCAACGGCGCCCTCGCGCTCAGGGGACGGGAGCTGAAGATCTATCCGTGGCGTCGAGGACCCGAATCTCGGGTGGGTGGCGCCCGACCGCCCAACACCGATCGTGGTATCGCCTTGATGTGACGGCCTTCATTTTGCCTATCGGGCCCGCTCGTTTAGTCTGGAGGCCCGATGAATGAGCGGCGAATCCACCCGCGCCTCAATCTGCCGCTCGAGAGCCACTACTCTCTCGACGGCTCAGATCTCGAGCAAGTGGCGACCATGTTGGACCTGAGCGCCGGTGGCGCTGGGCTTCAGCTGCCCCGAGAGCTCCCGATTGGTACGCAGCTCGATTTCCGGTTTGTTCTTCCCCCGGACGGTGGCCGGTCCGGTATGCCCATCCTGGCTCGGGCCGAAGTGGCGCGGACGGAGAAGCTCGAGACCGAGGATGAAGACCTCGGTTTTCTGACCGGTCTGAGGTTCGTCGAACTCGGGGCGGACAGTTTCCAGCGCATCCAACAGTTTGTCTTCGCTCATCTGACCAAGGGACAACCCCAGCCCGAGGAGATGCCGCTCGAACGGCGTCGGGTGGAGATTAAGAGCCCCATCTCGATCCGCTTCGATCGTTTTGACGATTTCGAGAATGAGGTCTCCGGGGACCTTTCGCTCAGCGGAATGTTCATCCGTAGCGATCACCCGAAGCCGCCCGGCACTATCTTCACTTTCGAGTACCAGCTCGACGACTTCCCACTGGTCTCGGGTCGCGCCGAAGTGGTCTGGACCCGTATCCGAAGCCAGGGACCCGGGATGGTGCCGGGTATGGGTGTGCGGTTTCTGGATCTCGACGACTCGAGCCGCAATGTCATCCGGAGGCTGGTGGAGTCGAAGCTGCAGGAAGGCGAGACCTCGCTTGTCGCCGAGGATAGGAGGGTCGCCGGTAGGTCCAAACCACATCGTATTTCGCGCCCTCTCAAGCGACCCGAGCCCCCGGAAGAAGAGACCGAGACCGAAATCGACAAGTTGCGTCGGGAACTGGCGCGCCGTACCAAAGAGTTCTCCGACCAGGAAGAGCGGCTCAAGCAACAGATCATGGACCTGACCAACCGCGAGGTCGAGCATCAGGATCGACTGCGGACCAGCGAGCACTCGCTC
>JAOTZA010000016.1 GCA_029861655.1 Acidobacteriota bacterium
CCTTTCAATGTCTTCCTGAGTGTGGGTCTACTCGCCGTGAAGCTCGGCGAAACCAGGGATCTCCTGGCAGTCGGAAGCCTCGCCGTTGACGGTGCATTCGCACCCCGAATCTTCACACTTGACCTGTACCTTGCACTCGCTTGCACCGCCACAGTCGAAGTCACCGATGTCGAAGCCTTGATCGATGTCGACATCACAGTCCTCGCCATCGTCGCACATCACTTTGATCCGATGGATCTTGTGCATCCCCGGCATGCCCGCCATCATCTGAGGGGCCTCGCGCACCTCGATCGCGGCACTCATCGTCTCGACTTTCCCCGCGCGCCACACTTCCAGGACGGCGGTCGCACCATCTTCGAAACCGCGAATCCTGTGAGCCAACTCGCCGGCCGAGCTCACCGTCTCGCCGTCGACACCGGAGACGATGTCCCCGACCTGGATTCCAGCTTTGGCCGCGGGGGTGTCGTCAAGGACCTTGGAGACCATCACACCGGCATCGCTCGGCACACCAAAGTGTTCGCGTAGCTCGGCTGTCAGCTCGGTAAGCTGAACGCCGAGGAAACCACCCTTACCGAACATTGCATGCTGGGCATGCTGGGAATGATGCCCGTGGCCGCCCATCTTGACGACGTGGACCTTGGTGTCGTCCGCGCTCACCCACACATGATCGTCCCCTTCGAGCTCCTTCACCTCGCCGTCTTCGCCAATGAAGATCTGGCGCACGGCTTGCTCGCTGGCTTCGCAGTCGCCTTCGCAGACCTCGTGGACGATCTTCTTCACATGGACCTTTTTGACCTTTTTCTCACCGCTTTCGCCGTCGATCGTCACTGCAGCCACACCGGCCACGGCATTTAACAGCAGTACCCCGACCAACGCAGTCACCGGCCTTGCGGACCGTTTCAAACTCTCGAGCATGGTTTCTCCTCCTTGCTTTCTTACAATTCTTGAAGGTTTTGGGGCCATCGACGCTGCTGTTGCCGCGTCGTTCACCAAAAGAACGCCGGAACCCGGCGAAGGTTCCCGATTTTAGCAGTCTGGCGTCTGAGACCCCTGCCCGAAATCCACTATCCAGGCGTCTGCGATCGAGGCCTCGACCAGGATCCGCGCCAGGTTGACCCACCGGTCGCAGCGATCCAGGATGGCGCTGTCCGCCGAGGCGACGATGCATCCGGACTCAGCCAGTAGAGCATCGGTTCTGTCTGTCAGCTCGACGGTCCACTCGGGCTCGATCCCCTGGACTGTTTCCTCTATGAGACGTTTGAGCCGGCCGCTGTTGGCAACGGGCCGATCCAGGCACCAGAGAACTCGGGTTACCCCGGTACGGCGAAAGTAGGCGGCCAAGAGTTCGAGCGCCGGCCGCGTCGCTTGAACTCTCCGGTAGTGGGCGCTCATCGCCGCTAGATCGCGCAGGACTCCGTCCCGCCCGAGAAGAAGAACGCCGCCGGAAAGGGCCGCTTCGAGGGTCAAGAGGACGTTGTACCCATCGACCACCAATTCCTCGCCGGCTAGAACGGCCGGCTCAACGCGGCTTCGAATCCGATGCTCGCACTCCTCGATGCTAGCGGCCGAGCGTTGAAGTGCGCGCCGCTGCCGGTCGCGCAAACCGTATCGATCGCCGACGAGTCGCAGAGCTGTCTTGCGCGAATAACCGCGGCCGGCCAACCAACAAAGATCGTCGGCCGCGGCGCGCAACTCAGGTAGCCGCTCGGGAGCGAAGCAAGCCAGATCCTTGGGATGAGGCCCTCTATTGACACGCCGGTCGGGCACTCGAAGATCATCGCACGGCGGGCGCCCGAGAGAAACATACGAAAAGACCCGGCCTGCACGATTCGCGACCGCTCGAGCAGATCCCCAAAAATGTCCGTCAGCGGAGCTTCAACCCAGGTCGTCGAGGAACTCTTCGGCCTTTTCTCGCACGTGCGCATAGTTGATGTTGAGCTGGTTGAACCGGGCCGCCCGCTCCGCTATCTCTCGGGCTCGGTCGAGATCGCCTGCACTTTCGGCAGCCCACGACATCTCGAGGAGAACCCTGGGGTTTTGCTGGTTGGCCTGCTCCAAATGTGCCAATGCCGAGGCATGGTCGCCATCGTAGAGAGCAATCAAGCCTTGGAGTTCATGCACGCGGCGCACTTCGAAAGGTAGATTCCGCTCCGATACCGCCCCGGCGAACGCCTCGGTTCTCTCACGCGCTACTCCCATCGACTCCTCGAGAAGCGCCAATCGGGCCTCCCTGAAGATCTGATTGCGTCGAGCGGCCTCTTTGACGTCCTCGTTGACGTCGGCTCGCTCGACGGCTTTCATCGAGGCCGCGTAGCTTCCTCGCGCCAGCTCCGACTCACCCGCCTCGAGATGGATGTCGCCCTCGAGCACGAAGTCACCGGAGACACTGGCCCAATCTCCGCTCGCTTCGGCAATCGCCCGCATCTTCTCGCACTGCTCGAGAGCGCTTTGCGGATCCCCTTCGTGGAGATAGGAAGCAGTGGTCCACAGTAGCGCGGTTCGGCGCTCGCCGTCATTGCGGGCCTTGTCGTAGAGCTTGCGATAGGTGCTGCGGGCAGCGCCTGTCTCCCCCAGAAGAATCTGATTGTGTCCGACTCCTACAAGAGAGAAGACGAAGCTCGGATTCTTGGCGAGAGCTATTTCGTAGTTTGCGATCGATTCCTCGAACCGACCCATTTTCATCAAGAGCTCCGCATAAGAATCGTACGGATTCGGCTCGTCGGGGATCAGCGCGATGTACTTCTTGAATGCGGCCTCCGCCTCATCGAAGCGATTCACCGCCCGGTGGGCATAGCCCAGCAGGTTGTAGGGAGGGGAGTAGTCGGGGTTGATCGTGGTCGCTCGTTCGTAGTGTTCGATTGCTTTCTCGTACTCCTGCCGGCCGAAGTAGAACGTGCCTAGAAGATTGTGACCGCGCTCGTCGCCGGGGAAAGCTTCAACCAAGGCATCATAGTGTTTCTGCTGGGCGGCCGCGTCCCCTCGTGTGCCCGCGTCTTGACCCAGGATCATCAGCCGCTCACCTTCGGAGACGCTTTCGGCCAGCTCGACCGCCCGCTCGAGCGAGTCAAAGAAGCCCTGGGCGGTCGTCGCACTGTTGGCCAGCGCCAGATGCGCCAGCGCAAACCCGGGGTCCGCGGTCACCGCCTCCTCAAAGAAGACCCTCGCCTCGGTGGCCCGCAACTTCTCCGCCAGGTCCCGACCACGTAAAAAGGAATCACGAGCCTCGACGGAAGCCGTGGTCACCACCACTTTTGCCTCGACTGGCGCACCACCTTCGCGATCGGCGTGCTCACCCACGCCGCAGGCACCAAGGGCGAAAACACCTACAACGGATAGACCAAGACAACAGTAGTGAACTTTCCGGATCATCATCTCTTCCCTCCTGTTCTATTTCTCTCCAGTCCTACGAAAAGTAACTGTCAGGGTTTTGTGATCGGCTCGGCATTCCGCGCTGCCTCCGCGAAGCGGCGTACGACGTCGCCCGCCGGCTCGATCTCGTGGACGCCTGAAACGCTCTTGCCAGCCTGCCAGTAGTCTCGATGCCCCTCTTCGTCGAGCGAGGCACGCTTTAGCTGCCACAGAGACTTGAGAGCGTAGATCGTTCGCATCCAGTGTTTGCGTTTTCGACCCCGAAGCATCCAGCGGGCGACGGCACCCGCACGGAGCCCCATACGCTCGATGTAAGGGGTCTTGATGACCGAGACAGGAACCCCGGTAATACGCTCCGACAAGACGATGTCGCTTTCATCGGCCTCGAGAATGGCCAGCTTGTAGGGCGCCGCCGACCGGCACTCGGTCGTGGCGATGAAGCGGGTACCCATCTGAACCCCTGCGTATCCGAGACCCAGAGCCTCCACAAATCGCGCCTCGTCGCCCACACCGCCGGCGCAGACGATCGGCACACCCAGATCACCGATCGCCTCGAGCAACGCTTCGGCACTGCTCGCACCGGCATGGCCGCCGGCTCGGTTGTTGACCGCGATCAAACCGTCAACACCACCGTCAAGGCCCTTTAGCGCCCACTTTCTTTCCGTCACATCGTGATACACGACGCCACCGACGGCGTGGGCTTTCTCGACGACCCAGCGCGGGTTGCCGAGCGATGTGATGAAGAACCGCACCCCTTCCTCGAGAGCGACATCGACCCATCGCTCCATTTTCTGGTGGTACTTCTTGGAAGATCGCTCGATCAAGGCGTTCATCCCGATGGGCTTTCCCGCCAGACGTTTCATCAGTCGAATACCGGCTCGAAACTCGTGACCGTGCACATAGGTCAACGAGATGGGCTGGAAGACTCCGAGACCACCCGCGGCCGAGACCGCGGCCACGAGTTCCGGATTGCTACACGGATACATCGGACCGCAGATGAGCGGCACCCCGACTCCCGCCTGACGAGTGAACGGCGTCTCGAGTCTCACGCTTCAGCAGCCCGTAGTAGAGCTTGTGGAGCCTTCCCGCTCGTTCGGATTGGGACTCAGCAGCCAATCGACCGTAACCCGGGTGACCGTGTCGCCGCCGGCATCCCGGATCACCGAGATGACCTCATGCTCGGCCGGTTCCCTCACCTCGGGGATCTCGCACCGGCACTCGACATCCAGCAAACCCCGGGCCTTCTTCAAGTACTCCGCCCGCAAACCGGAGACGATTCCCCGGATACTGGGCGGCAACCCGGTCATCATCGCGAGACCGCTCGTTACTTCGCCGACATTGATCAGCGCCACGGCATGGATCGAGTCCAGATGGTTACGAACCTGTTTCCGATCGCGAAGCTGCGAACGGACATACCCGGGTTCGAGCTCGATGATCCGGGCACCCACGGTCCCCGTATATGGCGCACCACGCCCCACCAACCAGCTGAACAGCCGCTTGCCTCCGGGCAGACCACTTAACCGATCCCAGGTGCGGAGAAGCCTAGCGCCCGGAGATGGATCGCTTCTCGCCATAGCGAGAGCGATCCTACCGTGTCAGGCCTGCTGGAGGTTCATCGCGATGGGGAAGAACCGTTGCGCCTCCGCCTCATGGTCACCGGACAAAACGATGCATTCCAATGAGTCTATAACCGTCACCCTGCTCGATTTGTAAGACTCTCCACAGCGCCGGCTTACCCTTCCGGCTAGTCTTCTAATCGGAGGGACCAGATGAAGCCGACCGACACCGTGATCCCCTTTTCGTCGGAATCGAGCCGGCAGAAAGCGGAGATCGATACCGGATTCGACGAGTCGTCCCTCGACAACGTCTATTTCCGGCAGTTGTTCAGGAGCTCGCCGCAGGCGATCGTCCTACTCGACAACCAGGATCGTGTGATCGACGCCAACCGGGCCTTCGAAGACACCTTCTACTACAGCGTTGGCGAAGCACGCGGCCGATCGATCAACTCGCTCATCGTGCCGGACGAACTGGTCGCAGCCGCCGAACAACTCTCGGCGCGCACACTGGCGGCCAAAGTAGTAGCTACCGAGACGATCCGCAAGCGCAAGGACGGCTCCACCTGCGCGGTCCGGATTCTAGGCTATCCGATCGTCAGCGGCGATCAACAGATCGGTATCTTCGCCATCTATGACGACATCTCAATCCGCAGACGCTTCGAGCGTCGGCTCAAGCTGCAGGGCGCCGCAATGGACTCTGCAGCCAACGCCATCTTCATCACGGATCGAGACGGCAGGATCGAATGGACCAACCGCGCGTTTACCAGACTTAGCGGCTATCGAGAGAGTGAAGCCGTCGGTGCCACGCCGCTCCTGATCGACGCCAAGGGTTCGCAACCTGGGCTCGACCCTTCGGAGTGGCGCTCGCTGGCCGGCAAGGGCGTTTGGCGCGGACACGTTGTCAGCCGTCACCGAGACGGGCACACGTACACGGTCGAACAGACGGTGACACCGCTACAGGACCACCGCTCGGGGATCGATCATTATGTGGTCGTTCAGGAAGATATCTCCGACCGCATAGAGGCGGAAGAGCGACTGCACCACATGGCGCGGCACGATTTCCTGACCGATCTGCCGAACCGCTACACCTTCAACGAGCGTCTGAACGTGGAACTGGATCGGGCGTCGAGGAGCGGACGGGAACTGGCTGTTTTCGTTCTGGACCTCGATCACTTCAAGGATGTCAACGACAGCTTTGGCCATCCCGTGGGTGATGATCTCCTGGTCGCCGTCGGCCGACGGCTGAAGAGGGTTCTGCGAGACTCGAGTCCACTGGCGCGTCTGGGCGGAGACGAGTTCGGGATCGTCCAAGTCGATCTCCAGGACCCGGAGAATGCGCGCGGCTTGGCCGGCCGCCTTCTCGCGGCGTTTGACAGCCCTTTTGTGTTGCGGGGACAGGAAGTGCATGTCACACCGTCGATCGGTATCGCCCTCTACCCCCCCGGTCTCGGCGATTCCAAGAGCCTGATCAAAAAGGCCGACATGGCAATGTACCGAGCCAAGCAGGCGGGTCGAGCCACCTTTCGTTTCTACGAAGAAGAAATGGACCACGAGGTGCAAACCCGCATGCAACTCGGTCAGGATCTCCATGCCGCCATCACGCGGGAAGAGCTGTACCTGGACTATCAGCCCCAGATCGATCTGAAGCGGCGGGACATCATCGGAGTGGAGGCGCTGCTGCGCTGGCAGCATCCCGAGCGAGGTCTGGTGCCGCCCGATCGCTTTATTCCCTTGGCCGAGGGCAGCGGACTCATCATCCCGATCGGTCGGTGGGTCATGGAGACCGCCTGCGCCCAGGCCAAGATCTGGCAAGAACAGCACGGAATCGCATTACCCGTGGCCGTCAACCTCTCGTCGATTCAGTTCCGCGATCCCCAGTTTGTCGAGTCGGTCGAGCGGATTTTGAAGGAAACCGGTCTGGCCCCGGAGCTTCTTGAGCTCGAGCTGACCGAGGGGATTCTGATGCAGGCTTCGACACGCATTGAGAGAATCCTGCAGCGATTGTGCGAGATCGGCGTCCGGCTCTCCCTGGACGATTTTGGCAAGGGTTACTCCTCGCTCGAGTATCTACGCCGGATTCCGCTTCAGAAGCTCAAAATCGACCGCAGTTTTGTCCAGGGTATCGGCAACGGCTCGCATGACCCTGTCATCGTCAGCGTCATCGTCGCTCTCGCCAAGAAGCTCGGTCTGGAACTGGTCGCCGAAGGCGTCGAGACCAAGAAACAACTCGACTTCCTAGAGCAGGAAGAATGCGACTACCTACAGGGTTTTTACTTCAGCCGACCCGTAGACCCAACGAAAATCGAGCAGCTCTTGACGCGAGGAACCGAACGAATCTCACCGGTCGACATCTACAAAGCGCTCTGAATCTCCTCTTCGCAAAAAGCGCCCTCGGACAACCTCCAACTTTTGACCTCGACCGGCGCCTCGCGCGCAAGCGAGACGATGACGTAGGAATACCCTTCCCAAGCCGTTTCACGGTCTCTTGCCGAAGGCCGAGCCGGTGCTCGAGGATGCGAGTGCCAGAACCCCACCACTTCCAAACCGCGGCACCTTGCCGAACGCTCGGCCGCTAGGAAGTCTTCAGGGGCCAAACGGTATCGCTCGTGGGGCCACTCGCTCTCGATATTGCGTCCCGCCATCTGTTCGACGGTCCGGATACGGCTACCCGACGAATCTCCGAGCAACACGCCACATGCCTCCAGAGGCGCCTCGCGCCTAGCTACCTCGCTCATCTCGCTGATCAACTCTTCGGGCAAAACGTGGATCCGGCGCGCTCGCCCGCCCCTCAGAGGCGTTGTCATTAGCAGCCCGTGGTAGAAGTCCAGATCGTCGCGCGCGGCAAAGGCAGCTAAAGCCCCAGGGTTGCGCCGACCGAGATCATCTCAAAGATATCGCCGAGATTCTCATACTCCACAAATAGACCAAGTGGACCGGGAAAGAAGATCCGTAGTCCACCGCCGATCACAGCGTCCTCCCGCTCGAGCGTGCCCAAGAACTGCTGGCTCGCTTCCTGGACCGCGCTGATGTCACTATCCCACGACACATACCCCAGCTTGCCGTAGAGAGACAGCCTCTTGGTCAGCGGAAGATGAGGCATAAAGCTGAGCGACACCCCCGTGGAGTCGGCTTCGAGCCTAGCCACTTGTGCAATGCAGAGCACCTCGGGGTCAACCACGGTGCACGGCGAACCCATCGCCGAGACCGTTCCCAGATCCTGATACTCCGCTTGAAAAACTACGTACTTGCCGAGACTCACGCCCAGTCCCAACCCAAAACTACCGTCGTCGCCGACAAAGTCGGAGCCCAGGCCCTCCGCCAAGCCGATGGTGAGTGAAGATTCGCCGGTCTTGGCGCTCAAAAACAACGGGTTGAGCGCCTGAGCCGCCGGAGCCAAGCCGGCCAACACGATCGTCAGGACTACGCTGTGCAGCAATCTTCGCATCGCGCCTCCTTTGCTCGGACGATCCTGCCTCACCGCTGATACTCGACGCTGTGCAGTCGGTAACGGAGAAACGATCAGTAGTCCTCCCGTGCCAGACCCATGCCGGAGCGGTCCGGAGAGGCTGGGCGATCGGGCGCTTCATAGGCATTCATCCCGAGTTCCTCGAGCATGTGGGCAATCGCAGCATCCAACTGGGGATCCTTCCCACCGACCATCGCCGCCGGGTCATCGACCACCTCGATGTCGGGATCGACACCGTGACCCTCAATCCCCCATGTGCCGTCCTTCTCGTAGAACGCGAAAGCCGGTGACGTGACCCGCGTACCGTCCAGCAACGGCGGGATGCCGGTGATGCCGACCAACCCACCCCAGGTACGGGTGCCGATCAACTTACCCAGACCCGCCTCGCGGAACCAGAACGGGAAGTAGTCGCCGCCCGAACCCGCCAGACCGTTGATCAGCATGCACTTCGGTCCGTGATGCGCGTCGGGGGGCCACACCCAGTCTTCTCCGTCGCGTACCGCCCAGTAGTTGGCCACCGGGCGATTCAGAAGCTCGATAAACCGAGTAGGGATCTGGCCGCCCCCATTCCATCGTTCATCAATGATCAGAGCGTCTTTTTGGAGCTGCCCGGAGAATTGCCGCATCAGCTCGTCCTGCCCGTTGACCCCGGTGTTGGGAACATAGATGTAGCCCACCCGCCCCTCGCTCTGCTCGTCGACATAAGCCCGGTTGGCTTCGACCCAACTCCGATACCGGAGGCTGCGCTCCGATCCAAGAAGCTCGACCACCACCTGGCGCGCCGATTCGTCGGGCTTTTGGTAGCTCGGGTTGTCGCTCACGGTCAGGCTCACCGTCCGACCGGCCATTCCCTGAAAGGCCGCCCAGGGGTCTTTGGTGGTGTCGAGCGGTACGCCGTTGACCGCCAACAAATAGTCTCCGGGGCTTACCTCGACACCCGGCTGACTCAGCGGACCGCGGGCATCCACATCCCAAGGCCCTCCTTCGTGGATCTTCTTGATGCGGAAGGCGCCGCCGTCGTGCTCGAAATCCACTCCCAACATCCCCACGCTGACAGTTGGCGACTCGTCCTGGCTGCGCGGGAAATAGTAGGCGTGACCGACGTTGAGCTCGGCGATCAACTCCTGGATGACGAACGTCAAGTCATCCCGGGAGGCGCAGTCCTCGAGCATCGGCTCGTAGCGATCGCGAATTGCCTCCCAGTCGAGGCCATGCATGTTGGCGTCGTAGAAGAAATCTCGCTGTCGCCTCCAGGCTTCATGGAAGATCTGCCGCCACTCGGCGCGCGGATCTATGATCGCCGTCATCCCCGCGGTTTTGAGCGGTTTCATCTTCTGATCGGCCTTTGCGTCGACGATCGACATCGTCTCCTCACCGAGGGCCAGAAGCTTCTTGCCGTCCGAGGACATGGCAAAACGGGAAACGCCATCCACAACCGTCTTCTCGGGCTCTTCGTCGTCGTCGAGATCGAGAAGCTGGATCGCCTCCTCACCCATGAGCTCAGACGCTGGGACACGGCCGTAAACAAGCTGCCCCTGGTCGTTTACGGCAAGCGAGCCAAAATTTCCGCGATCGACCGGTAGGGCAACGGCCCGTCGTTCGAACCCGGCCAGATCGATCGTCACCGGGTCCGGCTCGTCCTTCTCTTCCTCATCCTCATCCTCGTCACTTTTCTTGCCCTTCTTTTTCTTTCCCTTGTCTTCCTCCTCGCCGTCGTCTTCATCACCGTTTTCGTCACCGTTGTCATCCCATTCCTCTTCGTCGCTTTCGGGAGCCAACGGCGAAGCCGCTTCCGAATCGAGCGGCACCGCGTAAAGCCGGTCGAGATGCGAGTAGACCCATGTGGTACCGAGGTCCTCGTAGATCGGCGAGCTGAACTCGCGCTGCGAAGCAAAGTAGATGAACTTCCCCTCGCGATCGAAGGTCGGCCAGGTGTCGTTGAACATTCCGCTGGTCATCGTGTGGAGCTGTCCTTTACCGACGTCGAAGAGACGAATCCTGCCGGGAAGACGCCAGCCGTCGCTCGCCGCAAAGGCCAGCCAATTGGAGTCACTCGACCAACTCAGCGGGCGGCGGCCTCGCCCCAGGTGCTGAAAGACTTCCGTCAATTTCCCCGTGTCCATGGAGTAGATCCACAGCTTCGAGCTCTGCTCCCAGAAAGCGATCCGTTTGGAGTCCGGCGACCAGCTCAAGCGATAGATGTATCGCGCTGCGATGTCGGTCAACTTCTTGCTCTCGCCCAGACCGTCGGATTGGCTGACGTAGATCTCGTACTCGCCGGTCGCGTCCGAGTTGTAGGCGACCCACTGGCCGTCCGGGCTCCACGCCGGCGAATGCTCGGCCGAAACGCTCGATCTGGTCAGGTTCTTGGCCGACCCGTCCTCGGCCGGGAGCGTCCAGATATCGCCCCGGGCCTCGACCACGGCGCGTTTTCCGGTAGACGAAATATTCGGTGCGGCGATCAGGTCGGCAACGTCCACCAACTGCTTTCGCAGCCGGGGCCGATCTCCCGGTATGGTGATCTGGACCGAGCGGGTCTCATCCGTCGCAAGATCCAGGAGCTCGAGATCCGCTCCGTGCTGGAAGACGATCTCGCCGCTCCCCGACGAGCCGGGGCCGATCGACGGCCACTTGACATCGTAGTCCGAGAAGCTCGTCACCTGACGGCGCTGTCCTGCCGTCATGTCATAGGCCCAGATGTTGAGCTTGTGGTCGGGCCCTCCGTCCGAAAGGTAGTACACGGTCGTTCCCTGCCACATCGGCAGCGTGTCCGTACCCTCCCAATCCGTTATCTTCTTCGACGTCATTTCTTCGAGATCGAAGAGCCAGATATCGGTCGCCATTCCACCTCGGTAGCGCTTCCATGTCCGGCGATCCCGCGTATGGGGGGTGTAGGCGAGCCATTTCCCGTCGACGCTGACCGTCCCGGCGGCGCCGTACGGAACCGGCATCTTCTCGGGCAACCCACCCTTGGTCGAGACGGTGAAGAGTTCCTGGGCTCGCGGGTAGACCTCGCGGCCTCGCGCATAGAAGATCAGCCGATCGTCTCCCAACCAGTCGGTCAAGGCTTCGCGCCCGGGGTGATGGGTCAAGCGAGAGGGCAGGCCGCCCGCCACCGGAACCGTATAGAGGTCTGTATTGCCGTCGTAGTTGCCCATAAAGGCGATGGTGTCGCCGGCCGGGTTGAACCGCGGATAAGCCTCGGGCCCTGGGGGGCTCGCCAGCGGCGAAGCGACGCCACCTTCGCGCGGCGCCAACCAAAGATCGTTGCCGTAGAGAAAGGCGATCTGAGAGGCCGAAACATCCGGAAAGCGGAGCATTCCAGCATGGGGCTCGACCGAAGCACTCGCTGTGGCGCCCATAACAACCATCCCGACAAGACACATGACACAAAAACGAACAACTGCTCGCATCAAAAAACCTCCGGTTGTTGAATCCAGAACCAAAACAAGACACCCGACCAGCACGTATCATCAAGTCATGAGAAACCTACACAACCCGGTCATGGGTGTTTCTATCATCGCTCCCCACACACGCACAGCCCGGTCCGTCCTTGCCATTCCGTTGATTTTGATCTTCGCCCTGTGCTTGGCGCAGGGCACTTTCGCCCAGCCCGCGCCTCCCCCGCCGTCCTGCCAATCGGCAGAGCACCGGCAATTCGACTTCTGGGTTGGCGACTGGGAGGTCAGAACCGCAGATGGCAAACTTGCCGGCACCAATCGCATCGAGAGAATACTCAACGACTGCGTACTACTCGAGAACTGGCAAGGTTCCAAGGGTTCGGCGGGTAAGAGTTTCAATATGTACTTCGGCCGCGACAAGACCTGGCGACAGACGTGGGTTGACGGCAACGGCGGCCGGCTCGACCTCTCGGGCGGTCTCGACGGTTCCGACATGGTTCTCGCGGGTGAGATGCCGGGTCGCGACGGCTCGAGTGTGCGCCACGAGATTCGCTGGACGCCGTTGGAAGACGGCCGCGTCAAACAGTACTGGCGTGTTCTACCCGCGGGAAAAGACAAATGGCAGGACGCCTTTGTCGGGTTCTACTCCAGAAAAGCCGAGGCTCCCCGGGGAGAGGACAAGAACGAGCACGTGGATTCTCCATAGTCTGCCGTGAACGACCACGCCCCACCGAACGAACGACTCGAGCGCCAGATCGAGTTCATCCTCGAGATCGATCGACTCAAGACCGTCCTGCGCCGGACGGTGCTCACCGACCGCTCGCGTAACGAAAACTCGGCCGAGCACTCGTGGCATCTCGCGATGATGGCGATCCTGCTCGCCGAGCACGCCGTTGCACCCATCGATCTCAAAAAGGTTCTCGAGATGCTCCTGGTGCACGACCTGGTCGAGATCGACGCCGGTGACACGTTTTGCTACGACACCGAAGCCAACCGGGACAAAGAAGAACGCGAACGACTCGCCGCCGAGAGGATCTTTGGGTTGCTGCCGGAGGATCAGAGCTGGCGGCTACACGAGCTTTGGCAGGAATTCGAGGCTCGCCAGACGGTCGATGCGCGGTTCGCCAACGCCCTCGACCGTATGCAACCGATGCTCTCGAACCTGGCGACCCTGGGGCACAGCTGGCGCGAGCACGGCATTTCGCACGCTCAGGTCGTCGAGCGAAACGCTCCGATGGCCGATGGCTCGGCGTCGCTGTGGAGCTACATGAAAAAGCGACTCGATCAAGCCGTCGCCGACGGACTGCTGGCAGGCGGCTGAGCGACTATTGGAACGTATTGCAGGTGGTTGGGTCGCCGGTCTTCATACCGCGTCGCAACCACGAGACCCGCTGCTCGCTTGAACCATGGGTCCAACTCTCGGGACGCGTACGGCCGACCGTGCGTGTCTGGATGGCGTCGTCACCGATCGCCGCCGCTGCCCGCAGACCCTCTTCGACATCCCCCGGCTCGAGCAGTTGGCGCTGGGTGTGGGCGTGGTGCGCCCACACCCCGGCATAGCAATCCGCTTGAAGCTCGAGTCGCACTGACAGCTGGTTGGCCTGCCTCTGGCCTACACGTCGCTTCTCGCGCTCGACCTGCTCGCTGATCCCGAGGAGATTCTGCACGTGATGACCGACTTCGTGGGCAATGACATAGGCCTGTGCAAAGTCACCGGGAGCACCAAAACGGCGCTCGAGCTCGTTGAAGAACGCCAGATCGAGGTAGACCTGCCCGTCACCGGGGCAGTAGAACGGGCCGACCGCCGCCGAGTTGAAACCGCAGGCCGAACGCACGGCTTGCGAGAAGAGCACCAGCCGCGGCTCCTGATAGCGCGATCCCGAGCGTGAGAAAAGCGCATTCCACGTGTCTTCGGTATCCGCCAGCACCACCGACGCGAATTGGCCGAGTTGGTCTCCAACCGGCGCTCCGGGGGGTGGCGGTCCACCGGGACGGCTTCCCGGACCCGCGGAGGGCCCTCCGGCCGACGGCTGGCTCTGTTGGATCACCTCCATCAACTGTTGCGGATCGCCGCCAAAAAGAAACGTGAAGATCAGAATCAACACCAGCCCGCCGCAACCGATCGTGCCTCCGCGTCTCACCATCGAGCCGGTGCCGCTGCCGCGACGATCTTCTACGTTCGCGCTCTGTCTACGTCCTTGCCATCGCATCGCCTGCTCCTGCCGGTCGAGTTCCACCACCGCTCCCCCCAGCGGCTCTTTTTCTCAAGCTATGCTATTCCAGAAAGTCCCCAAGCTCGCCAGGACACCAGGTTCTTAATGCGACGAGGTTCTTCCTGCCGCCGGCTAGGCCACCAGCAGGGGCCGGTTGGGGCGCGCACCGCGGAGCACGTCCACCGCTTCAGTGAGGCCGTCGATCGTCAGCTCGTACATGGGGAAAAGATGACGAATCATCTCGATCGTCGGAGCGTCCCAGATTCGTTCCGGCTCCGGGTTGAGCCACACCGAGCTGGCGCAGCGCTCGCGGATTCTTTTCAGCCAGCTGAGCCCCGAATCGCTATTGGAATGGTAGTAGTCGATGGCACCTCCGGCGCGCGTCAGCTCCCAGGGTCCCATCCAAGCGTCACCCACAAAGAGCACCGACCAGGTAGGGTCGAGACGAGCGAGGACCTCGGACGTCGGCTCCCCTTTCCAGCGCGAGATGTCAGTGTAGAGCCTTTCGTAGACACAGTTGTGAAAAAAGCGGAACTCGAAGTGCTTGAAGTGCTGCGCCGCATGCGCGGCCGAGAAGAGCTGTTCGCACACCTCGACATGCGGGTCCATCGAACCGCCGACGTCCATCAGCAGCAGAAGCTGGATGCGGTTTCGGCGCGGCGGGCTGAACACCAGATCGATCTCGCCGCCGTTGCGGGCGCTTTGGTCGATGGTGAGGTCGAGATCCAGCTCTTCCGGTCCGCTGTCGCGCGCCAGTCGCCTGAGACGTCTCAGTGCCAGCCCGATCTGCCGGGTATCGAGGATTCGATCGCTTCTCAGGTTGCGAAACCTCCGCTCGCTTGCCACCTGCACCGCGCTCCTGGCGCCCCCCTCGCCTCCAATCCGGACACCCGAAGGGTGGGTCCCACGATGACCAAAAGGTGACGTCCCACCGGTTCCGATCCAGCGGTTGCCGCCATCGTGGCGCTCGTCCTGTTCTTCGAGGGTCTTCTCGAAGCGCCGACGCAGCTCGTCGAAGTCGAGCGCCTCGAGCCGCGCCAGATCCTCTTTTGAGATCTCGGGAAGTCGAGGATCCTCCAGCCAGGCCATGACCTCCTCGTCGATGTGCACTTCGTCTTCGAGCTCACGAAAGAACGACGCAAAGGCACGATCATAAAGATCGAAGTCGGTCTCGCGTTTGACCAGAAGCGAACGGGCGAGGTTGTAGAAGACCGTCAGGTCGGCCCGACTGTGACCCGTGGCGAGTGCCTTCATCAGAGACAGCCACTCGGTCAGGCTCACGTTGAGCCCGTAGCCGCGGAGGTGAAAAAAGAAGTCGGTGAACAAGGTGGGACCTCGGCGCACTAGCGCTTGATGGCAGACATCAGTTCGCCCGCCCCGCGATTGCCCTCTCGGCCACCTCGATATCCCGTTCGCGCTTCAACAGCACACCCAAAAACGGGATCTCCGTGACGAGTGTCTCCGGCTCGATGCCCCCCCTCACGAGCGCTGCGATCCAGTCGATCAGCTCGCTGGTCGATGGCCGCTTCCTGAGCTGCGGCAGGTCACGCAGCCAGTAGAACCTCAGCAAGACCTGGCGCACCATCTCCTCCTCGATGGTTGGGTGATGGACTCGAACGATCTCTTCCATCAACTCGCGACCGGGAAACGCGATGTAGTGGAAGACACAACGCCGCAGGAAAGCGTCCGGCAGCTCCTTCTCGTTGTTGGACGTGATGACGACCACCGGGCGCTGACGCGCCGTGTGGCTCTCACCGGTCTCGTGCACGGTAAAGCTCATCTGGTCCAGCTCGTGAAGCAGGTCGTTGGGAAACTCGAGATCCGCCTTATCGATCTCATCGATCAGCAGGACCACCCTCTCTTGCGACAGAAAAGATCTCCCCAGGGGACCGTACTTGATGTAGCGCCGGACATCCGAGATGTCGCGGTCGCCAAACCGGGCATCGTTGAGTCGTTCGACCGTGTCATAGACATAGAGTCCCTCCTGCGCCTTGGAGGTCGACTTGATGTTCCAGGTCAGAACCTCCATGACAAGACTCTCGCCGATCGCCTCGGCCAGAACCGTTTTGCCGGTTCCCGGCTCGCCACGGATGAGAAGCGGTCGCTCGAGCGCCACCGCCACATTGACCGAATCGCCCAGCTCGGGCGACACCAGATAGTTGTCGGTGCCGGTGAACTTCGAAAACGCCATGCTCGATCTCTCCTTCATGGATCCGGGCGGATTCATCCGCACCCCGGTTGAGCGAGGCGAGTCTACCGGAGCGCGCATCTCCGTTCGGGCGGGGCCGCGCCGGCCGCAGCTCTCAGATCAATCGTCTGAGCGTCAGCGTCTTCTCGAGCGTGGCCTCACCTCGCCGAAGCGACAACCGGATCTGTCCGTCGCCCTTGAGCGCTTTGACGATCTCTCCGTAGTCACCGCCCGATACAGACTCGCCGTTCACGTGAGTCACAACGTCATTGACCCGGACCCCTGCTTCCTCGGCGGGCGAACCGGGGATGACCCGTTCGACCTCGAGATCGGCACCGGGCAGCAGCCGCAACCCCGAACGATCGAATCGAAATCTGTCGCGGAACGACTCGTTTGGCCGCAGGATCATACGACCGCCTTTGTAGTCAAAGATGATGTGGAAGCGCCGTAGCACATCGCTCCCCAGGTTTCCTGCCAATGAATCCACCTCGCGGGGATTCTGATGTGCACTGACCGGGAACGAAGTCACCACATCATGTAGCGAGGCGCCACCCAACCTCAAGACAGCGATCCGCCCGACCTCGCCCTCGACAACGCCCGACAGCCCGCGCCCCAAGGTGGTCGTCAACGACTCATCGGGAACTGCAATCTCGTCCGACTCGTCCGTGTTGAGAGAAATCGCGTGCGAGGCGCCGAGATCTACTACCACCTCGGCGTTCAAAGGCGAGCCCCCATAGGGGGTGACTCCGACGGTTATGTAGGGCAGCCTGTTGCGCAGCGTCAGCGGCACCACGTGAGCATCTCCCGCATCTTCTGCATCTTCTGCATCTTCTGATAACTCGTAGGACTCGGGGTCGTGGAGACGAACCACCTGCCGATCGTAATCGAGCTCCACTACGAAGCGACCTAACAGCGAGTAACCGATGATGCCGTCGTGATACCCGCCAAAGCCAATGTGTGGTGGCATCAGGATGATCTGAATCTGTTCGATCCTCAGACCGTCGAGGGCCAGCGACTCCCTCATCGCTATCTTGGCCATCCGATGAGCCCCTTCACCACCGGCACCCCTGATCGGAACCTGCATCGCGGGATCGATATCGAGGCTCAGACTCTCCACTTTCGGCCCATCGAACAGAGCTAGACCGGGGGCGGGCATCCCCGTGTCCAACACGACTCTCAGCGGCTTGGAGCCGTTGACCGAAATCGGCAGGATGAGATGGTTGTTGACCAATTCAAAGGGAATCTCGGGAACCCCGTTCTCTGCGGTCACGGTGACGATCGTCGCGTCCGGCATCGACATCCGATGCTGCTGCGCCTGCGGCGCGGAAACACAGAGGACGGCCGCCACGAGAGCGGTCCGCGAGACTCGGCTGCAACGTGTCATCTCCATGGCAATCTCTCCTTTGTTCCAACCACCCGTGGAACCGTTGCTACGGGCCTCACACCTCATAACGACCGAGAGTCAACCGAGTTCCAGGACCGCCCCGGTTCACATCTCGGCCGACAGCGCTTCACGAGCAAAAGTCCCAAAGGCCACGGCCGGCCGGCCCAGAAGCGCCGCCAAAACTCGCCCGTTGCCCCAAAAACCGCAACGTTCATAGTAGCGAAACATCGCCAGCAGGCAGTTGATCGAGAAGTCCGGGACACCACGCAGGCGGGCTTGTGCCTCCCACTCCTCCCGAAGCACCTCCTCGACTCGAACCGGCCTCGCAAGCACCCGGGACAGATGCTCGGCAACCTCAGACTGCGTGAGTACTTCGTCACTCGCCAGTTCGTAGGTCGCGCGCTCATGTCCCTGCTCGGTCAGAACCCGTGCCGCCACCTCGGCGACATCGGCGAGGTCTATCATCCCCAAACGTGTCGACGCGGCGTATGGAACAGGGTAGACGCCCTCTTCGACGATCGACCGACGCTGTGCGAGGACATTCTGCATATACGCGGCTGGTTGAAGAATCGTAAAGTCCAGGTTCGAGGCCAGCAGAAGCTCCTCGACCCTGAGCTTCGACCAGTGGTGCGGCATCGCTTCGATCTGCGGATGAAGAACCGAGTGATAGACCACCCGCTCGACGCCCGCTTGCCGACACGCGCCGATTATCGAGCGCCCAATCTCGACTTCATCGGGGCTGACGTTGGGACAAATCAGATAGACCACGCGAACGCCGTCGATCGCCCGGCCCAACGATTCCCGTTTCCGCAGATCACCCACTACCGCCTCTCGCGCTCCCAGCGCCTTGACGCCAGAGCTTTGCTCGCTACGGCGGATCAGGGCTCGTGTTGGTTCTCCGCTGCCGGCGAGTGCTCGAAGAATCGCTCGGCCGGTCTTCCCCGCAGCACCGGTGACGAGGATCATCGCGAGTTCAGCGAGAAGGACACGGCGGCTTCTGGAGGGTTGCTCGAGAGGCCCGAGGACAGCCCCAAATGCTCTCGGCGCCTACTTGAGCACCTTGCGGACAGTCTCGGCACCGATCGTCAACCTTTGTTTCCCATCGCCCGCGTCTTCCAGGGTACCTTGGCCCCACGGATCGAACTCGTAGGGATTGATGATCTCGGTGAAGAGATCGCGTAGCGCCCGCGCCCCGGCTCGCGATTCCTTGGCCGCGCGCTCGGCGATGAGCGACGCCGCCAAATCTTCCAGCTCGAGCTCGATCCCCAGCGTCTCCAGGAACCTCTTGGAGCGGATAAAGGGCGAGTCGTAGGAGTGGAGAAGAATCTCCTTGAGGGTGGCGATCGACAGATCTTCCAAGAGCACCAGCTTGTCGAAGCGCGAGATGAACTGCGGCACCATGCCGAAGATGAAGAGATCCTGCAGTTTCAGGTAATCGGCCAGCGAGAACCGCTGCTGGACCCGCACCTGGCCGTCGGCGGTGCGGATGGTGTCGGACCGTAGCTTCTGGCCTCCACCGCGTTTGGTGACCCGGTCATAGACCTGGTCATAGAGGCCCTCGAACGCTCCGCCGCAGACAAACATCATCCGCCGCGTGTTGATCTCCAGGGTGATCTTCTTCTCCTCGCCGTTCTCCCAAGCAAACGTCCGGTACGGGACCACTTCGCCCTCCATCAAGGTCAGCAACCCCTGCTGCATCACAACGCCGATCGGGTTGGGTCGACCGAGGACCATGGTCGTCATCTTGTCGATTTCATCGACGCAGACGGTTGCCCGCTCGATCGATTCCTTGAGCTCCTCGGCGGTCGGCTCGGGTCCCAGGATGACCCGCGCGCGCTGTTCTACCGCGGCCAGCATCCGGTCACCGTGAAACTCGGTGCGTTCGCTATCGACGAGAAGATTGGCGTTCAAGATGGTCACCACGCGGAACGGCCTGTATTCCGGCACCGTGTCGTAAAGGCGCTGGATGTTGTTCATGATCGTGGTCTTGCCGGTGCCCGAGCTGCCGATCAGCAAGAAGTTGCCCGACACCCGACCGGTCGCGTGCTTGAAGAGCGCCACGGCGACAAAGCTCAGGGCCGGATCCTGGCCAAGGACACCTTTCTTGAGCTCGCCAAAGATGATCTCGGGCTTGATCTCTTCGAGCGGCCGGAGCGCCGGAGCTTCCTCAGTGGCGGTTTTTCCTGGGGGAGCCATGGCGCAAGAGTATACGTGTGCGGGCAGTGGATCGCGGACTCTCGGGACCTTGGTGGTATTGGGTCGCCGGTGTTTCTGTCTCCGGGACCGCCACGGGCCCGCAACGACCGCTCGGGCCACCTACGGTTGATCACGAGCTTGTCTGACCTCGACTCATCCGCCTGCTCGCCACTTCGGAAGCCTGCGGCTTCCGATTCGCGGCTCGCTTTGCGGGCTCAAGCCGGGCCCCGGAGCCAAAACACTCGGCGACCGTACACCTCCAGGACAATGCCGACCGATGGTTGTAAGGCGTCGCGGGGAGGCCGGGCCGGAGGGCTCCCGCGGCGCGCAGCGTTCCGCGAGCTTCGCGGGAAACCGGCCCGAAGCCTGGGTCCCCCGCGACACGACCGCTACAATGTCGTGATGGCGAAGAACACGCGTGTTATTCCCTCCGGGTTGATCGCCATGCTTGCGTTTTCGGTTTGGGCCATTGCCGCAGAGCTGCCAGCCGAGCCCAGTTTCCCGGTCACCCCCGAGGTCTTCATAGACGTCTTCGACGCCGCCGAGGGACTCACTTTCAGCGCCGACGGCAAGCTCTACATCAACGCCAACCGCGCCATCTGGCGTGCCGAGCCCGACGGCCGCGTGACCAAGCTCCGGGAGGTCTACACCCATCTCGGGATGGCCGGGATCGGCGACCGCGACATCCTGGCGGCTGACTTTGGACCCACCAACGTCTTTCGCGACGGGCCAAACAGCGACGGCATCATTTGGCGGGTGACCCCCGAGGGCGAAAAACACGGCTTCGACACCGGGATCGCCGACCCGAACTTCATCCTGGTGCGAAAAGACGGCTCGTATCTGGTCTCGGACGACGGAACCAACAAGATCTACCTGATCGACACCGACAGCACGGTGAGCTTGTGGAGCGACGCGATTCCG
>JAOTZA010000217.1 GCA_029861655.1 Acidobacteriota bacterium
CCGCTAAAAACCGCGCCGCGGGTATTGGGGTTCCGAAAAAAGAAACCACCCGTGACCGTCTTCGAAACGTAGTTGGCATGACCGTAGAACTGCTGGCCGCCACCGGTCACCTTGCCGAAGTTGGCCCATACCTTGATGTCGTCTTCGACCTCGGGTGAACCCCAGATCTGCGCCGGGTTGCGCACATCGGTATTGCCCGCCGCGATCAGTGCGGCCGCGTCATTGCGCTGCACACTGCGGTCGGTCGGGTCGCTCTGGCCCGCTTCGATGCTGAAGTTGAAGAATCCGTTCTCACCCATCGGCAGACCGAAGTTGGCGGCGACCGAACTCGCGGCGCCATCGCCCTCGGCGTACTCGCCGGTGCGAATCTCGACACTACCGCCCGAGCTCGAATCCTTGAGCATGAAGTTCATGACGCCGGCGATGGCGTCCGAGCCGTACTGGGCCGAGGCGCCGTCGCGGAGGACTTCCACCTGTCTCAGGGCAATCGCCGGGATAGCAGAGATGTCCGGGCCCTGGGCGCCGTCGGCAACGCCGTTGCCCAGCCAATAGATGACGGCGGCGCGGTGACGGCGCTTGCCGTTGACCAGCACCAGGGTGTGGTCCGGAGCCAGGTTCCGCAGGTTCGCCGGTCGCACGACCGTCGCGGCGTCACTGATCGGCTGTGTGTTGACGTTGTAGGAAGGAGCGACGTTGCGAAGCAGTTCGCTGACATCGGTCGCCCCCTGGTTTGTGAAGTCCTCGGTCTTTAGAACGTCGAACGGCACCATCGACTCGACCACCGAGCGCCCCTCCGTGCGGCTGCCGGTGACCACGATGACGTCTTCGAACTCTTCTGCGGTTTCTTCCCTCGCTTCGTCCTGTGCTTCGTCGGCTGCCTCGCCATCATCCTGGGCAACCGCTTGGACGGGAGCGGCTGCCACAAGCAGCGCTGCCATCCCAAGAACCAAAAGGACATTTCTGAATCTGCTACCGATCACTTCTGAGCCTCCTCGTGAATGTGCCGCCGAACCACGCCGTGACCTCCAGCCACATGGCTGGGCCCCCAGAGGATTCTCCGGGCACTGTTTCTTTTCTCCTCAGACAGACAGGGAAATGTACCAGGCGGTAAAGTGACGCGTCAACTGGCCCTTTCCCGACTCTTGTAGCTTCGACTCTTCGCGCCAATGCTTTCTTCGAGCTCATCCAACCACCGAGCGGTGCTCTTTCCCCTCGCCGTCCTGCTCGTCGTGGCCGCAGCACGCCCCATTGCGGGCTGCACCACCGTCCTGATCGGCAAGGATTTCACCGCCGACCGTTCGGTCCTCCACGCCCACAACGAGGACATGGGAAACGAGGCCGCGGGACGGCTGTGGTGGACGCCCGGCGAGCTTCACCCAGAAGGCGCGACGGTTCTCGTGCCCTATGTCGAACTGCCGCAGCCCGGCCAGACTCTGGGCTATTGGGCGTCGGGGAACGCCGAGGGCGCCGTTGGGCTGGGGACTTCAGCGGAGAGCCGCTCGTACGACTCAGTCCTCGTGGGGCTCAACGAACGCGGCGTTTCGATGAGCTGCAACTGGGCACACTCGAGGGAGAAAAACCGAGAAGGAGTGGGGATTCGTCGTTACGCGATCCGGCAGATCCTTCTGGAGCAAGCGACAAGCGCCCAGCACGGAGTCGAGCTGCTGGGTGGTCTGATCGACACCTACGGGCAAGCCGATTGGGGTGGGTTGATCTATCACCTGGCGGACCCAATGGAAGCCTGGGTTGTGGAGACCACGACCCACCACTGGGTCGCGAGACGGGTTCGCGACAACGAGACCCACGTCACCGCCAACCGGTTCCGGATCGGTTCGGACTACGACCTGGCCAGCAAGACCCTGGTCCGGGATGCGGTGGACAACGGTTGGCTCGCCTCACCCGCCGCGCGACTCGATTTCGCTGCGGTCTACGGACTCCCGGAAAGGATGGACGAGCCCTATGACACGCGGCGTGAGGATCGTGTCGATCACTTGCTCGAAGGCAGGAACGGGTCGCTCACCCCGGAGGACCTGATTCTCGTTCTGGGTGATCGGTACGAAGGCACCCCGTTCTACACCCGGCCGCAGAAGGACCCGGTTTGGCGCGAGGATCTCGCCACGAAACCCGATCTCAGCCGGACGATCAGCACCAACCTTGGCCAATCCACCTTTGTCGCCCACCTGCGCGACGATCTCCCCGTTTCGATCGGAGCGATGATGTGGATCGGGCTGGGAACACCAAGCTACGCCGCTTATGTTCCTCTCTACGCCGGCGGTGGCTCGCTTCCGGCCGAGTATTGGAGAGCGTCTGAGGGCAGCCAGACCGACTCGCCCTTTGATAACCGCGGAGAATCTGCATGGACGCTCTTCCGCCGGCTACAGCAAGCGGGCGATGAGAGCTACCGGCGCTCATTCCCCGCGATCCAGGCGCTCGGCAACAGCCGGCGCGCCATCGCGCTCGAAGAGCAGCGGCGGACCGAAGCCGAAGCGCTCGACGGGATGATCCAGGGCGACGACGAAAGAGCTTCCAGGACCCTAGCGGGCTTTTCGTACCGGCAGGCCGCGGACGCGCTGCACCACGCTCGCCGGCTGCTCGAGCTTTACGAGCCCACCGTCTCCGACAACATCGAAGTCCGCAACCGCGGCGAAGGCAAAGACCAATGGTGGGATGCGCTGCCTCGCAAGGCCTGGTCGGCGTTCCAACGAGTCGATCAGAGCCAGGATTGGTTCGAGGTGTACGAGATCCAGCCGCGTGTCTTCGCCATCTACGAACCGGGCCAGTTCGAGGAGGTCATCTCCTATCTCATCGTCGGCTCGCAACGGGCGCTGCTTTTCGACACCGGTCTCGGGATCGGAGACATGCGCCGTCTGGTCGGCGAGCTGACCGACAAAGAGACCGTGGTGCTCAACTCACACACCCATTACGACCATGTCGGCGGTAACCACGCGTTCGAGACCATTTATGGGACCGACCTCGAATACACCCGGGGTCACGAGCGCGGACGATCGCACGACCAGGTCGCGGAGTTTGTCGGTGACGGATGGATCTGGAAGCCCACCCCGGAGGGCTTTTCGGTCGGCGACTATGTCTCGCGACCGTTCGGGATCACCCACCGGGTCGAGGACGGTCAGATCTTGTCCCTGGGCGATGTCGAGCTCGAAGTGCTTCTCACCCCCGGACACGCTCCAGACTCTCTTTGTCTTTTGGACCGAAAACGGCGGCTTCTCTTCACCGGTGACACGTTCTACCCGGCGACACTCTACGCCCACCTGCCGGGCTCGATGTTCGAGGACTACAAGAAGACGGCGGCGCGGCTGGCTGGGCTTGCCACTGAAATCGACCTCGCACTACCTGCGCACAACGAGCCGACGATGACGGCAAGCGAGCTCGTTGTGTTCCGGAACGCCTTCGAAGAAATGCAGCAGGAAGAAGCGGAATTCGTCTCGACCGATGGCAACCGCGAGTACTTCTTCGGTCGGTTCTCGATTCTGGTCTCGGAGCCACCGCCATGGGCGGAGGAATAGCCAAGGCGGCTCAGATAACACCAGCATAAGCCGGCAGTGCCGGCTGCCCGCCCAGATGCGCGTACAGAACCCGTGAGTCCGCCGGGATCTCGCCGCTTTCGATGAGCCCGATGAGCCCCGCCATCGACTTGCCCTCATAGACCGGGTCGGTCAACACACCCTCTAATCGAGCGCAGAGACGGATCGCCTCCAATGTCTGCTCGTCGGGAATCCCGTAAACACCGGCGTGATATCCATCGACGATCGTGATCTCGTCTTCCCGCAAGGCCCTGCCCACACCGATCTTCTGCGCCGTCGAACGGGCTATGCGGGTCACCTGCTCGCGGGTCTTCTCCATCGTCGCCGAGGCGTCGATCCCTAGTATCCGTCGATGCCGTCCGTCCGTTCGGTCTTCCAACGCGAAACCGGCGATCATCCCAGCGTGGGTCGACCCGGTGACGGTACAAACGATTACGGTGTCGAAGAAGACCCCCAACTCGGCCTCCTGCACCGCAACCTCCCGCGCCCAATTGGCAAACCCCAGTCCGCCGAGCGGGTGGTCCGACGCGCCAGCGGGAATCGCATACGGCGTGCCCCCCGCCTTACGCACCGACTCGAGCGCCCGCTCCCAGCTGTCCCGGATACCGATGTCGAAGCCAGCCGAATCGAGCCGGATATCGCTCCCCAGAATCCGAGAGAGTTGCAGGTTCCCCACCTTCTCGTAGATCGGATCGTCCCACTCGACCCAGGCTTCCTGGACCGTGACCGCTCGCATGCCGATGTGCGCCGCAACGCCGGCGACCTGGCGGGTATGGTTCGACTGGATGCCGCCAATCGACACTAAGGTGTCAGCGCCCTGGGCGATCGCCTCGGGCACCAGGTACTCGAGTTTGCGCACCTTGTTGCCGCCAAACGCGATACCCGAATTACAGTCCTCGCGTTTGGCCCAGATCTCCACCCGCCCACCCAGGTGCTCACTCAACCGCGGCAGCGGGTGCACCGGCGATGGGCCAAAGGTCAGCGGGTAGCGTTCGAAGTCATCGAGAGTCATCGGTCTTCCGCTAGCCCAACGCACCGTCGAGCGCCTCGATCAGCCGTTCGATCTCCTCTGCGGTCGTGTAGTGGAGAAACGAGAGACGCAGCACCCCTGGATCGACCGGGATCTCCATACTCGACAGCGGCCGGACGCCATAGAAATGGCCGAACCCCGCCATCACCCGGCGCTCCGTCAGCCCGGCGAGCACCTCGGTCACGGTCTTTCCTAGCGGCAGGACTGAAATCGTCGGAGCTCGGTGCTTCGGATCCTCGGGGCCGACGATCCGCACGTCGTCACGAGTGCCGAGCCAGTCCAGCAGGGTGGCGCTCAGACGGGTCTCGTGCGAGCGAAAGAGCGCGCCCAGCCGCCGGCCCCGCTCGGCCGCGTCGGCGCTGTCCTCGAAATGATGTTTGTAGACGGCGTCGAGGTACTCACAGACTCCTGCGGCGGCCGCGATCTGCGCGTGATCGGGCCCGGCCGGCAGGAGCTTGGCCCGCGGATTCCCGGCGTTGAAGAAGTGCCCCTGGTTCTTCATCGCGTCGAGAAGCCCGCGCCGGACCGTCATCACCCCGAGATGTGGACCCCAGGTCTTGTAGAGAGAAAACAGATAGATGTCGACACCCAGGGCCTCGACGTCCGGAAGACCGTGGGGTGCCCAGGCGACCCCATCGGTCACCACCATCGCACCGACTGCATGGGCCTTCTCCGCGATCTTGGAAACCGGGTTGATCGCCGCCACCACGTTCGAGGCGTGCGGGAAAGCGACCATCCTGGTTCTTTCCGACAGCAGGTCTTCGAGCTCGGAAGGATCGAGAGCTCCGGTCACCGGATCGACCGGCCACTCCTTGACCACGATCCCAGTGGCGGACAGACGCCGCCAGGCGCCGGCGTTGGCCTCATGATCCTGGTTCGAGACCACGATCTCGTCGCCCTCGTTCCACAACGACCGCAGCGCCCTCTCGAGCACATAGGTGTTCTGCGAGGTCGAGGGGCCGAAATGAATCTCGTCCACACCGACGTTGAGATAGCAC
>JAOTZA010000218.1 GCA_029861655.1 Acidobacteriota bacterium
CATCGGCCTTCTCCGCTCTGTCGGATGGTACATCGGCCGTCATGCTAGGTTCTTCTTGATTCGGAAAGAGTTCGGAGATGGAAGGCCTCACGATCGACACCGACAGCACCAGACGGGTCGCCGAGGCCTTGGCGATCGGCTTGCTGGTCGGCATCGAGCGCTACAAGTCACGTTCCGAGAGCGAAAAGGGCTCGGCCGGAGTCCGAACATTTGCGGCTTTCGGTCTGCTCGGCGGGGTTTGCGGTTTGCTGGCCCAACCGACGTTTACCCTGGCGGCCTTCGCCGCCATCGCCGCTCTGATCATCGTCGGGTATTACCGCGAGAGCACCCACGCGGTCGGCTTGACCACCGAGATCAGTGCCCTCCTTGTTTTCTGGCTCGGTGTTCTCGTCTACACGCGAGAGGCTCTCGCAATCTCGGCCGCCATCGTCTTGACGCTTCTGCTGGCGTCAAAAGACGCCTTGCACCGCTTTGTCAAGGACTCGGTGACCGAGACGGAGCTCTTCGACACCCTGAAGTACCTTGCGGTTGTGCTGGTCGTCTTCCCTCTGCTTCCGGATCGCAACCTCGGACCGTTTGGGTTTTTCAATCCGCGAAACGTCTGGCTTCTGGTGATCCTGGTGTCGACCATCGGCTACGCAGGGTATCTTCTGGTGCGCTGGTTTGGCGGGCGTCGAGGGTTGATCCTGAGTGCCGTCGCCGGAGGCCTCGTTTCGACCACCGCGACCACGGTGGCGATAGCCGCTCGTGCGCGCCAGCTTCCCGGCGCGTCGCGGTTTCTTGGCACCACTGCGGTACTCGCCAACGCCGTTCAGTTTCCAAGACTCTTGCTGCTTCTCTGGGTGGTCAACAGATCGTTCGCCAGAACACTGTCTGTCCCACTTCTGGGAATGGCTGCCGCCGGTTTTGTTGGAGCCCTGGTGCTCTCTCGTCGTGAGCGCGCCGCCAAAGACAAGCCGAAAGTCGAGATGCCGCTGACCAACCCCTTCTCTCTGATGGCGAGTTTGAAATTCGGCGCTTTCTTTGCGGCAGTCTTGCTTCTCGTCCGCGCCGCCGAGGCGTGGCTCGGCGAGACCGGCGTTTTTCTCGCCAGCGCACTGGGTGGCGGCGTCAGCGCCTCGGCGGTGGCACTCACCGCCGCCGGGCTGGTGTCCAAGTCGACGATCTCGGCGCCGGCCGGCGCGATCGCACTTCTGCTCGGGATCTCGACCAACGCTCTGGTCAAATGGACCATCGCCAGAACCCAGGGGACGGGAAAACTCGCCTTCTGGGTTGGAGGTGGTCTGGCGACGATGGTCGCTACCGGGTTCCTGCTTCTCGCTCTCTCGACGCGAACTCCGCTGTTCTAGCAGCCCGTGGTAGACAGCTTCGGTCAGCCAGTCTCCTTGGACAGCTTCCAGATGTGGTCGGATGGCCACCGCCGCGCCCAGTCGAGCGACACATAATCTTCATAAGTCGTCTTGGCGTTTTCGGGTGGCCGAATCTCGATCAAGTCATCGACGCTCAAGGAGTGACGGCGAAAAAGGCGGATCCATTCTCCGTATGGCATTTGATACTGAACCGAGCCCTCTTCGTCGATCCGCGCCAGATCAAAGTAGGCGGCGCCGAGTCGCGGCTCCACAGACTCGCTTGCCTCGTCCCAGCAGATATCCCGCAACGGGGTCGACATGCAGAACGCCAGCAAACCACCCGGGCGGAGAAGACGGGAAGCCTCGGCCACGGTGTGCTCAGGACGCGCAAAGGACATCGCGCCGTGGTCACAGAAGACCACATCGAAGCTCGCATTCGCAAAAGGGGTTTGCTCGGCGCTCGCTTGCACCAGCGCAACTTTGATCCCGGTCTCGGTGCTCAATCTACGGGCCTGGGCGAGCTGCGCTTCGGAGAGATCGAGGCCGACGACGCGCGCTCCTTCTTGCGCCAATGCACTCGACCATTGAGCGGCGCCGCAACCGAATTCCAGAACATCTCGATCTTTGGTCTCACCCAAGACCTTCAGGTCGGTCTCGGGCGTGCGCCAGGTTCCCCAGGCGGTCGGTGAACGAGCCAATGTGTCGCCATGGCGGTCCTGATACTCGCCGCTCTCGCGGTTCCACCAGAGACGATTCGTCGCGTTCGGGTCGTTTCCGGACACGCGCCCTCTCAATCCCGATTTGCCTTGGTGAAGACCCGTCGGTCTTCGAGCCGCACCGCGCTCAGCCGACCACCGTAGACACAGCCTGAGTCCAGACCGAGGAATGTCTTTTCGAGGCGCAATCCCAAGGCGGCCCAGTGCCCCGCCACGATGGTCACCTTGCGACTCTTGCGCTCGTCGATCTCGAACCAGGGCAGACAGCCTTTCGGCGCCCCCTCCGGAGCGCCGGTGTAGTCACATAACCGGCCGTCTCGGGTACACGTTCGAATGCCGGTGAAAACTGCGAGGTCGCGGGCCAAGCCCTCATCCCGGTTCGAATCGAGCAACTTTCGCAGGCTCTTTCGACTGCTCAGGTGTTCTTCCAACCGTCTCGCCTTGCGCTCCGCTTTCCCCGGTTTCCAGCGCGGGTGAAGACCCGCGTGAACCAGTAGATAGCTCCCGTCGCGAGTCCCTTCCCGATAAACGAGCGGGCGGCACCTCAGCCAGTCGAGAAGTTCTCGCCGGTCGGGCGCCTCGAGGACCGCGGACAGAGTGACTCTGTGCTGATCACGCCCCCGGCCGGCGTCGAGTGCCAGTAAGTGAAGATCGTGGTTTCCCAGGACCGTCACAAAACGCGGACCCAACTTCTCCGACAGTTTCTTTGCCCAGCGAAGAACCTCGAGCGAACGCGGCCCACGGTTGACGAGGTCACCGACCAGCCAGAGCCGATCACGGCGGCGATCGAACTCCAGCGAATCATAGAGAGCTCGAGCCGTCTTGAAACAGCCATGGATGTCCCCGAAGACGTAGGTGACCAAGTGACTCTCAGCCGCTACCGCGGTGCCATTCTCAAGGCGCCATCGAGACGGATGGTCTCACCGTTGATCATCGTGTTCTCGACGATGTGCTGAACCAGGGCGGCATACTCTTCGGAACGCCCGAGCCGCGATGGAAACGGCACCTGCTGGCCGAGTGAGATCCGCGCCTTCTCCGGCAGACCGGCCATCAAGGGTGTGTCGAAGAGACCGGGGGCGATGGTCACGACCCGGATTCCGTGACGCGCCAGTTCGCGCGCGCTCGGCAAGGTCATTCCGAGGACACCGCCCTTCGATGAGGCATAGGCGACCTGGCCGATCTGCCCCTCATAGGCGGCGACCGAGGCAGTATTGATGATGACGCCGCGCTCGCCCTCGTCGTCGGTCTCGTTGGTCACCATCGCCTCGGCAGACAAACGCAAAATGTTGAAGGTGCCGATCAGGTTGATATGAATCACCCGTTTGAAGAGATCCAGAGAGTGCGGACCCTCCTTGCCCAGAACCTTGCCAGGGTCTCCGACCCCGGCGCAGCTCACGGCGCCGTCGAGGCTGCCAAAGGCCTCTTTGGCCGTGCGTACCGCGGCGGCCACCGAGTCTTCCTGACTGACATCGGTGGGGCTGAACCGCGCCACCTCGCCCAACTCGTCTCGGACTTTCTCCCCTCGCTCCTGGTTGATGTCGGCGATCACGACGTTGGCCCCCGCAGCCGCCAAACGACGGACGGTGGCTTCACCCAGTCCGGACGCCCCACCACTGACGAGAAAAGTCTTCTTTGCAACCTCCATCTTCGATCTCCTCCGTAGGTCTACAGAAGACGATACCACCGCCGCCGCGCGGGCTCACCGGGTCGATTGGTATCCTAGAGCGATCCAAAACGGAGGAGGTGTCATGAAAGATCACATCGAACGTAAACAGCCCGAGACCCTGCGACTAAGAGAGCTCATGCCAAGCCTGACGGTCAACGACATCGGTGCCTCGGTCGCCTGGTATCAAGACATCCTGGGATGCGTGGTCGCCGACAGGATGGAGCACGAAGGTCGCCTAATGGGAGCGGTTCTCAACGCCGGAGATATTCAGATCTTGCTGAGTCAGGATGATGGGGCCAAGGGCAGTGATCGCGAGAAGGGTGTGGGTTTTCGTCTCTATGGGGTGACGGCGCAAGACGTCGATCAACTCGCCGCGGATGTCAAAGCTCGCGGCGGTGAGTTGGCACACGAGCCCAAGGACCAGCCCTGGAAAGCTCGAGATTTCGCGATCACGGACCCGGACGGTTACAAGATTTCGATTTCGGCAGGAATCGGAGACTAGCCACCTTGGTCCTAAAGCTCTTTGTGGGTGGACTGGCCGTCCTCGCTCTCCTTCTCACAGTTCGGCTGGTACTGCTGGCTCGCCAGTCCAAAACCCCTCACACTCCAAAGAACCGAACGGCGGAAACTGTGACCGAACTGTCGCCCTGTCCGAACCGGCCCAACTGCGTGAGCAGCGTCGAGCCCGAGGGTTCCTCTCGAAGAGTCGAGCCGTTCGAGATCGACGCCTCACCAGAAACAATCCCGGACGCGCTCGCCGAGGCGGTCGGCGGCATGCCGGGGGCGCGGATCGTGACGAACCAGGACGGTTACTTACACGCCGAGTTCACCAGTCGGGTCTTTGGCTTTGTCGATGACCTCGAGCTCCTCCTCGACGAGACGACGGGGCTTGTTCACGTGCGCTCCGCCTCCCGTGCCGGCCACTCCGACCTCGGTGCAAACCGGCGCCGCGTCGAAGCCCTTCGCGCACGCCTGGCAAGAGCAGAAACCTAAAACAAAGGGCGGGAAAACCCGCCCTTCGGATCGCGACCAGGCAAGAAACCTCTACCAGCGCTGACCGCGCCGCGCCCCGGGACCTCTCCCTTCGAACCGGCCACCTCCGCGGCCGCCGCGGCCTCTGGCGTCGTCTCTGAACTCCTTGCGTCGCTCGCGCATCTCGGCCGCCATCTCACGCTGTTCCGGCGTCAAGACCTGCTGGATCTCCTGACCCAGACGGGCTCGAGCGACCGTCAGTTCGACCCGGACATCGGCCACCTGGAGAGCCACGGCGCGGACCGCTTCCTCGTCGAACGGTTCGGCGTGGATCGCCTCTTCGACCGCTCCTTCGAGTCCGTGGAAATCCTCGCGTATCACCGCGGTATCGTCCCGGTGCTTCTCGACGAGACCGCGAATCGTCTCTCGCTGCTGCTCGCTCAATTCGAGCTTGTCGGCCATTCGCTCCAACAGCCCGGGCGGTCCGCGCCTATCTCCGATGTCACCGATGTCGCCGATGTCGCCAAAACCGCCGCCGGGCCGGCCCGGAGCCTGAGCCAGGGTCACGGTGGCGGTCAGAACCAGCGCAAAGACAAACGTTCCAAATCGAATAGTTCTTGTTTTTGACATCATCCATCTCCTCCGTCTTCTCGAAATACTGTTAGAGGGTTCTCGCTATGTTCACTTTTTGACCCTCATCTATCGAGATGCCCGTTTCGCCGAAACGGTTACGGTGGAGGAGGCGCCCCACGGCGACCCCTACGACCGCGGTGACCACCAAAGCGCTCGGGATCACCCGGGCCCGGACCGAGGAGAAACTGCTCGATTCTGCGTCTCTGGAATCGGCG
>JAOTZA010000219.1 GCA_029861655.1 Acidobacteriota bacterium
CTTCGTATACCCGGTGCAACGGCACAGGTGACCGGCCAGTGACCGCGCGATCTGGTCGCGGGTCGGATCCGGTGTCTTGTCGAGAAAGCTCTTGGCCCGGAGCGCGATCCCCGGGATGCAAAAGCCGCATTGAAGCCCGGCGACGGTGACAAAGCTCTTGGCGATCATCTCGCGCTCGTTTTGTGGCAGACCCTCGAGAGTCACGATCTCCTTGCCATCGGCCTTGGCGGCCGGAGTGGCGCAGGTCGTTTTGGCCACACCGTTCACCAGGGCCAGACAGCAGCCGCACTGCCCCTGCGGCTGACACCCGTCCTTGGGCGAAGTGACGCCGCAGCGGGTTCGAAGGGTCTCGAGCAGGCACTCGTCGCTTCTGATCGAAGCGGTGCGATGCTGGCCGTTGAGAGTAAAAGAGATTTCCTGCACAGGTCAGACTAACCCATCGCCATCCAGACGACCAAACATCCCTTTCTTTGACTCCACGGCTGCGCTGGCGCGCTATATTCACTCTCACTTGGTCTGAGGGACCCGGAACTTGAGCCAAACCCCCGAGAAACCGCTCGCATGGGCGATCAACACCCGCGCAGGTGCGCACGACTCGACGGAAAGTCTGGACGCGATTCTTCCGGCCGGCGCCGCCGAAGCGGCCCGTAGCTTTCATCGTCAGATCCCGAACTTTCACCCCAGCCCGCTCCAGGCTCTGCCTCGGCTGGCGGCCATGCTGGGTCTGGGCGGTGTGTGGGTAAAGGACGAGTCCGAGAGACTCGACCTGAGCTCGTTCAAGGTACTGGGCGGCTCGTTCGCGATCTACCGTTTTCTCCAGCAGCGTCTGGGGATGAACGATCGGGAGCTCACCTTCGACCGCCTGATCTCACCGGAGATCAAAGATCGGCTGGGCTCGATCACGTTCGCCAGCGCCACCGACGGCAACCATGGCAGGGGCATCGCGTGGGCCTCGAGCAAGCTCGGGCAAGACTGCGTCATCTATGTCCACAGCAAGACCTCGACCGCGAGAATCAAAGCCATCCGGCACCACGGAGCCCGGGTCGAGGTGGTTGACGGCACGTATGACGACGCGGTGCGAAAGATCGAGGCCGACGCCAGGGAGAACGGATGGCAGGTGATCTCGGATACTTCCTGGGACGGCTACGAGGACATCCCCACCTGGATCATGCAGGGCTATACCTCGATGTTCTCCGAAGCGCGTGAGGAACTCACGGCAAAAGACGCCAAGCCGCTGACCCACGTCTTCCTGCAGGCCGGCGTGGGAGCGCTGGCGGCTTCGGGCGTGGCCTTCTATCACCGCATGTTCACAACCCAGTCCCCGCGCTGCGTCATTGTCGAGCCCTCTCGAGCCGCCTGTCTCCTCGAGTCCATCCGAGCTGGTGACGGACAGCCGCACAGTTTTCCCGGTGAGCTCGACACCATCATGGCGGGTCTGGCGTGCGGTGACCCAAGCCCACTGGCGTGGCGCCTGCTCTGGGACCGGGCCGACGCCTTTGTCGCCGTTCCCGACTACGTCGCGGCCAAGGGCATGCGGGTCTTCGGTGTGCCGCTCAAGGACGATCCGCCGGTGATCTCCGGTGAGTCCGGTGCGGTCACTCTCGGCGCGTTGATGGTTGTGATGGAGGCTCCCGAAGGAGAGGAGCTGCGCCGGGCGCTGGATCTGGGACCCGACTCGCAGGTTTTGTTGATCAACTCCGAGGGCAACACCGACCCCGACTACTTTCGGCGAGTCGTGTGGGAGGGCGTCAACCCGGTCCCAAAGCCTTACCGGTACTCGGGCTGAGACAGTCTTTACGCCAGCGGGATCCCGCTGCCGGTTTTCGACGCCTGGTAGGTCTCGGACATCTCGTCGTAGACCCCGCGCAGCCGCTCGACCCGCTGGGTGAGCTCGTCTCTGATCGGGTCTGGGCTCTCGGCGATCAACTCGCTGATCGCCCGGCTCTTCCAGTAGGTATTTTGCGCGGCATAGCCGCCATCCGAGCAGTCAAAGACTTCCTCCAGAATGCGCAGATCGTGAGGAATGGCAAAGGAGTCCCGCGAGTCCTCGTAGCTGAAGAGATAGTAGAAGTTGTCGAAACCCGCCCAGGTGATCGCCGAGAGGCACCTCGAGCACGGCTCGTGCGTGCTCAGAAACAAGCAGTCCTTCGGATCGGGTCGCGAAGCGAGGCGCTCGTGAAAGGCCTTGATCGTCGCGACCTCACCGTGCCACAGCGGGCAATCGGTCTCGCGGTTGCTGTCCGCCACGACCAGCGATCCGTCGCTCTTGTGGAGAACCGCAGCGCCAAAGACCTTGTCGCCTCGACCCACGCCCACCCGCGTCAGAGGAACCACATCGTGCTCGACGACCTCGAGGAGCCGCGAAGCCAGCCGGGCCGGGTCGTCGGAGAGGACAAGCATGGGGTCAGTCTATTTCGTCGCCCGGGTCGGGTCCATCGGGGCGAGGTGTCCCCCCAGACGAGACCAAAGGGCCGGGTCAGCTAAACTCGGCGTCCCCTGCACCGTATCCATTCAAAACACCCGGCCCCGGAGGATCCGATGAAAACCAAATTCTTGATTCTGATCGCTGTCTGTCTCATCGCCACTCTGCCCCTGACCGGCCAGGAGACGGCCGAACCGGAAATGGCCAAGCACGAGATGGCGGCCGAAATGCCCGGGACCATCACCGAAGCCGAGCGCGCCGAGCTCGTCGAAGTCCTCGAGGAGTCGCGCAGCGAGCTCGAAGCCCTGGCGGCCCACGCTACCGGCGACGACTGGAACTGGAAGCCCGCCGAGGATCGTTGGTCCGTCGGCGAGGTGGTTGAGCATCTGGTTCTCACCGAAGAAGGTTTCCAAGGGATGGTCGCCGGTTCGCTCGAAGGCGGCATGGACCCGGAATGGCAAGCGACGCTTGGAGGTCCCGGCGTTTCCGGAATCGTCGCAATGATGAAAGACCGATCGCAGAAGTTTCAGGCACCGGCGGAGTTCGTCCCCACCGGCGAGCCGAGCCGCGAAGAACTCCTCGGCCGCTTCGCCGCGCTGCGAGCCAAGTCACTGGATTTCGTGCGTAGCACCCACGCTCCAATCAAACAGCACACGGCAGAGGGTCCGGCGGGCAAGATGAACGTCCACCAGTGGATGGCGTTTTGCGGCGCCCACAACCTGCGCCACAACCTACAGATCAAGGAAGTGTTCCAGGCGATGCACCACGGCGACGGAGATTCCGACAGCGAGTCCGACTCGCAAGACTCCGAGAGCGATTCGAAGGGCTAGAATGCACTTTCCCCCCTCTCTCTGTTTCGGGCGGCCAATCGGCCGTCTTGCGTACTCCGCCACACTGATCGTCCTCCTCGCCGGTTCTGCGCTGATCGCCGGCGAGACAGCCAGCTCCAACTGGCCTCAGTTTCGCGGGCCGCAAGCTCGAGGAGTCGCCGAGGGCTATGCGACTCCGGTCGAGTGGGACGTCAAGTCCGGCAAGAACATCCAATGGAAGGTGCCGGTCCCGGGTCTGGGCCACTCGTCGCCGGTCGTCTGGGGCGACCGCATCTTTCTAACCACCGCAGTGAGCGGAAAGAAAGACCCGGAGCTCAAGGTCGGGCTTTACGGCGACATCAAACCGGTCGACGACACGACATCGCACCGCTTCGAGGTGCTGGCCTACAGCCGCAACGAAGGCAAGCTTTTGTGGAGCCGCACCGCCCACACCGGTGTGCCTCGTATCCAGCGGCACACCAAGGCCACACACGCCAACTCGACCGTCGCCACCGACGGCACACGGGTCGTGGCATTCTTCGGCTCAGAGGGTCTCTTCGCCTACGATATGGGCGGGAAGCTTTTGTGGAAAAAGGACCTCGGGACTCTCGACTCCGGATTCTTCAAGGTGCCCGAGGCCCAGTGGGGTTTCGGCAGCTCCCCGGTTCTCCATGACGACAAGGTTCTGCTGCAGGTCGACGTGCAGGGGGACTCCTTTGTCGCGGCCCTGGATGCCGCCACGGGCAAAGAGCTCTGGAGAACACCCCGCGACGAGGTCCCGACCTGGGGCTCCCCCACGGTGCACCGCGGGGCGGGTCGCACCCAGGTGATCGTCAACGGCTGGAAGCACATCGGCGGCTATGACATCGATTCGGGCGCCGAGCTGTGGAAGATGAAGGGCCTTGGCGACATTCCAACGCCCACACCCTATGTCGCTCACGATTTGATCTTCTTGACCAGCGCCCACGGCGACGCGATCCCAGTCTACGCCGTCAAGACCTCGGCGACGGGCGACATTTCTCTTTCCGACGATGAAACGTCGAACCAGCACATCGCGTGGAGCGATCCACGCGGCGGCTCCTATATGCCCACTTCGGTGGTCTACGGCGATCTGCTGTACATCCTGCGCGATAACGGGACCTTCTCCTGTCTCCGCGCCACGACGGGAGAGCTCCTTTACAAGGAGAGGGTCGACCGCTCGAGCGGAGGCCACACCGCGTCACTGGTGGCCGCCGACGGCAAGATCTATGTGACCGCCGAGGCGGGCGAGGTCCGCGTTGTGCAAGCCGGCCCCAAGCTCGAAGTCCTGGCGACCAACGATATGGGTGAGACCCTGATGGCCACCCCGGCGATCTCGCGTGGCACCGTCTTCTTCCGGACGCGGGGCCATCTGGTGGCGGTGGGACACGAGCCGGTCGAATAGACGGGTCGCGGGGGCCCGGCTTCGGGCCGGTTTCCCGCGGTGCTAGCCGAGCCTGCGCGCCACGGGAGCCCTCCGGCCCGGCCGCCCCGCGACTCGGGGGAAATACCACCGAACCTTCGGTTGACACTCCCCCGGCGCCGTGGTCGCATGGCGCGGACATCGGCGGATAGCCGCGGAGACTGTCTTTGACGCAACTCAAGATCGAGTGGGGCCCGGCGACGCGCTTGAGAGTCGGGCGTGGGCCGCTCGACGCCGAGCGAAAGCTGCTCGAGGAGCTCGACGAGCTCCTGCCGGTTGGGGCACCCGATTCAGACTCCCTATCGCACCCGGTGCTGTTGCTGGTTCCGTCGAAGAGCCTGCGCCTGCACCTGCTGGGACGGATCGTCGAGCACCGCGGTGGCGCAGTGCTCGGGCTCGAATGCCGCACCCATCATGCCCTGGCGCTGGAACTGCGCGAACGCTCGGGCAATCCCTCGCCCGAAGGCCCCGATCTATTTCCTCTGTTCGCCCGCCGGCTGGCTCGCCGCGAGGCCCCGTTACGCAAGAGCCTCGATCACCTGCGGGATGGCTACGCAGCGGTGCTCGGCGCGGTGCGGGATCTGCTGGACGCGGGCATCGATCCGGCGCATGTGGATGCCCTGGAAGAAGCGCTCTCCACCGAGCGGAGTCGCTCCTCTGGTCCAGAGCTCGAGCGGGCTCTTGCCCTGGTTCGAGTCGCCGCCGGCACCGTCGACGCGCTGCGTTCCCGGGGCTTGTCGAGGGGCTCGATCCTCCTGCAGCAAGCGACCGAAGTCCTGGCGCGCGCTCGCGGCGAGATGTACAAGGTCCGGCCCGCGAGCCGGGTCATCGTCTACGGTTTCAACGACGCCACCGGGGTGACCAC
>JAOTZA010000220.1 GCA_029861655.1 Acidobacteriota bacterium
TGAGGCGGCAGGGGCTCGACTTCGACCGGTACCCCCGAGAAGGCGGCGTTGCCGCTGACCGTATCCACCAGCTGCTCGTCGGTCAGATCGTTGAGACTCGCCCCGGGTTTGAGAGCCGCCTCTCCAAGGCGAACACCCGGCCGGTGGTGTCCCCATCCGTGCGGAAGGCTGACGACCCCCGGCATCACCGCCTCGGTGACCTCGACGCTCACCTCGACTCTCCCGGCGCGTGAACGGACCACGACACGTGGGCGCGCATCCGGGTCGCTTCCCATTCCGAGGCGCTCGGCGTCGGTCGGGTGCATCTGCAGCGTACAACGATCGCGGCCGCGCATGAGACGCGGGAAGTTGTGCATCCACGAGTTGTTGGAGCGTACCTGGCGGCGGCCGATCAATACCAGCGAGTTCCTGCTCTGGTCGTTGTGGTCTCTGCCATTTCCCTTGAGCTTGGCTTCGAGCCGCGCGACATCCTGCGACAGGAGATCCGGAAACACGTCGATCCTTTTATCGGACGTCTTCAACCGGTCCGGAAGACACGGCGTCAGCGGACCGAGATCGAGGCCGTGCTCGGCTTGTTCGAGACGACCGAGAGTGATCCCTTTGGCGCCCGGGATAAATCCGCTCCCCCAAGGACCACGCCGCAGACCCAGGGCCAAGAGCCCCCGTGGACCCAGCCGCCGACTCAGCCAGCGCTCGGCCCGTGCTCGCGGACCCCGTTTGCCTAGACGCCGCTCGAGCTCCGAGAAGATCTGCCAGTCGTGGCGGGTGCCCGGCTCGGGCGCAAAGAGAGCCGGCGAGTACCGCGTGGTGTTGCGAACCGCGAGCAGGTTGAAGACCAGGTCGTAGTGGTCATGCTCGAGCGCCGCGGTCGGTGGCAGAATGAGGTCGGCGTGGCGCGTCGTCTCGTTCAGATAGAAATCGATCGACAGCATGAAGTCGAGATTCTCGAGCGAGGACTCGAGCCGCCGGCCGTTGGGGGTCGAAAGCACCGGGTTGCCCGCCGAGGTCACAAGGGCGCGAATCTGTCCGTCGCCTTCCGACTCCATCTCCTCGGCCATGGCGGCCACCGGTAGCTCGCCGCCAAACTCTGGAAGCCCCCGGACGCGGCTCTTCCAGCGGCCAAAGCTGCCACCACGTGACGCGGCGACGACATCGACCGCCGGCCGGGTAAACATGGCGCCGCCCGAGCGATCCAGATTGCCGGTCACCAGGTTGAGCGCGTTGACGAGTCCCTGGCACAGGGCGCCGAATTCCTGGACCGACACACCTAACCGTCCGTAGCAAACCGCGCTTTCGGCGGCGGCGAACTCGCGAGCCAGCTTGCGGATGTCCTCTGCCGAGATCCCCACGGCTTCCGCGACCCGCTCGGGCGCGAACGCCGAGGCGCGGGTGCGCAGCCGATCGAGCCCATCCATCGAATCGGCCAGCGGACCGGGCGTTTCCAGACCTTTCTCGAAGATCGTCGCCAGTAGCGCCATCAGCAACAGTGCGTCGGTTCCGGGCCGGATGAAATGGTGGCGATCCGCGAGTCGCGCCGTTCTGGTGCGGCGGGGGTCGATGACGACGATCTGTCCGCCGCGCTTCTGGATCGCCTCGAGCCGGTGGCGCACATCCGGAGCGGTCATCATGCTGCCGTTCGAAACCACCGGGTTGGCGCCCAGCATCAACAGGAAACTCGTATGGTCGATGTCCGGCACAGGCAGCAGCAAGGCGTGGCCGAAGCTCAGATAGGAGGCCAGGTGGTGCGGCAGCTGGTCGGCCGAGGTGGCGGAGAAACGGTTGCGGGTCCGAAGCGTGCGAAGGAACCTCGGCCCAAAAAAAAGCGAGCCATAGTTGTGGACCGTCGGGTTGCCGAGATAGACCGCCACCGCGTCGCGGCCGTGATCCGTCTGGACCTTTCGCAGCCGCTCGGCCGCCAAATCGAAGGCCTCGTCCCAGCCGATCTCTTCCCAACCGGAGGCGGTCTTGCGCAGCGGCCGTTTGAGGCGGTCGGGATCGTTGTAGATGTCCTGGAGAGCCACGGCCTTGGGGCAGATGTGGCCGCGGCTGAACGGATCGTCGTCGTCACCGCGAATCGAGACGATTCGCCCCTCTTCGACAGCGATCTCCAGACCGCAGATCGCCTCGCACAGGTTGCAGGCCCGGTAATGGGTGGTCGAGCCGTTGGAAGAAACCATGACGTAGCCTAGCAGGGGGCTTGGCCGGCTCCGGCCGCGCCTGAGGTTCCGGAGTGATGCTGGTGTAGGCCACATGTCATAATTCCAGGAGATTCTCGTAAAGACCGCCTTCTCGCAGAGGTGCCAGCCAACTCGTGCTTCAGCGTTCCTTCCGTCTCGCACTGCTTGCGTGCTTCCTCGTCCAGGGGGTAGCGGCAGCGGCGCTCGAGGTGCGAGGGCGAGTCGTTGACGAAGAAGGTCGGCCGGTCTCCCGCGCCAAAGTCCTTCTGTCGCGGGTCGCTCCCCAGCACCAGTCGTTTCGCGACGTCCTCGGCGGGCGCCTCGAGGCCGAGGCGGTCGAGACCGCCAAGACCTCGAAAGATGGGCGCTACTCCCTCAGCGCGCCGGAGCCCGGGATGTGGCAAGTGACCGTGCACGCCAGGGGCAAGATCCCGATCCGCCGGCGGCTGACCCCGCTCGTCGACCATGTCGATCTGGAGGACGCCGAAGTGCGCGTCGACGCCGGGCTAGAAGTCCTGGTGGTGGCCGAAAACGGGGACCCCGTTCCGAGAGCCCAGGTCTGGATCCGCTCGATCGAGGGGCGGCCGGGACGATCGCGCGCAAGACGTTCGCAGTGGCGGGACAGGGGCCGCTTTGCCATGACCGGTGAGGACGGTCGTGCCCACCTCTCGAGACCCCGAGGCGAGAGTCAACGCGCCCGCGCCTGGGCAAGCGGCTTTCTGATCTCGGAAGAGGGCGAGGCCGTCGATGGTTCCTCGGGAACGTTGACTTTGCAACGCGGGTGGCGGGCGAGAGTCCGGTTTTCACGGGGCAAGGATGAACCGATGGCCGACACCATTCTGGTGGTCCAGAATGAGACATCCACTTGGATCGCGGGGGTCACCGATGCCGAGGGCCGAGCCGAGTTCGCCCTCCAACCGGGGCGACCGCTCGCCATCGGGCTGCGAAGTGCCGACGGCTCACGATTTGGTGCGGCTCTCGAACGAACCGCCTACGAGCTCGAGAACCCCCCGCTCCGACCCGAGACGATTGTCGTGCCACCGGCTGTCGAACTGACCGGTCGGGTCATCGATAACAAGAAACGGGAGCCGGTAGCCGGCGCCTTTGTCTGGCCGGCCGGTGACGAGGGTCATTTCGCGCGGACCGATACGGAGGGCGGCTACAAGATTGCGATCGGCGCCGGCGAGAGTCGGCGTCTCGGGGCCGGAGCGGCGGGGTACAAAGGGAACTTTGCACCGGTCGAGCGGGACGAGACACCCCCGCGAGGCCCCACCCTGGCACTCGCGCCGGCCGCAAGCCTCGAGGGTCGCGTCGTCGATGAAGAGGGCAACGGGGTCGGCGGTGCCCAGGTCGCGGCGGTTCAGGCCGGGCGCTGGAGAAGTCCCAAGACCCAAACCCGCGCCGACGGCTCATTTCGACTGACCGAGCTCGAGCCGGAGGGCGCCTACGAGTTGGTGGCGAGTGCGCCCGGCTTCGCCCCCACCGGAAAGGCTGTTCGCTTGGAGCCTGAGTTGATGATCGAGATCGTGATGCTCCCGGGCCGAGCGCTCACAGGAAGAGTGGTCGATGAGGGCAAGGCGCCGATCCCGGGCGCCGAGATCCTGCTTCTCCCGGTAGCGACCGACTTCAGGCAACGGGTGAGAGGCAACAACACCGCCGGCCCCCCACCCTCGGCAACGACGGACACCGACGGCGCCTTTCGAATCGACGGCCTGGGTGATGAACCGGTGGCGGTGGTCGCGCGCAATGCGGGCTTTGCCACACGAATGATCACGGGCTTCGACACCGAGAGTGAGCAGCCGGTGATCGACGTGGGAGAGGTGGTGCTGTCGCCAGGCGAGGAGATCCATGGTGTCGTGCGCCGGTCGAGCGGCGCCGCGATCGAAGGAGCCAGGGTCAACGCAAGTAGTGGTTCGATGAAGCAATACATGATCCCGTGGGAGCTCACGGACGACCTGGACCAGACCGTCGCGACCGGACCGGACGGGAGCTTTGTGCTCTCCGATTTGTCCGCGGCCGAGCCCCAGACCGTTTCAGCGAGCCACGACGACTACCTCAATGAGAGAGTCGAGGGCGTTCTGCCCGGCAGCGAAGAACCCATCGAGATCGTGCTCGACCGCGCCGGAAGGCTCTCCGGAAGAGTCCTCAACGAGCAGGGCGAACCGATCGACGACGCCACCGTGAGGGCGCGAGCGCTCGAGAGCCGCGACGGCCTGACAGCCCGCTGGGCCGGACGGGACTGGGCGCGTGGCCGATCACGCGAAGATGGCTCGTTCACGGTCACCGGCGTGTACCCTGGGCGGCTCGAGATCACTGTCGAGGCCCGCGGCTATCGAGGCACCGATGCCCTCGAACTGGAGCTCGCCAAGGGAGAGGAACGCACGGGCCTCAACCTCGTCGTTCGGCGTGGCGGTACGCTCGTCGGCTCGGTGAGGGATGAGGAGGGGCAGCCGGTGGTGGGCGCCTGGGTGAACGCCGAGCCCCAGCGCACCGGCCCGATGCCATCCAGAGGGAGGGCCAGCACACGCTCCGACGGCGAGGGGAGGTTCGCGCTCGATGGGCTCGACTCCAGTGTCGGTCAGCTCGAGTTCTCGATCTCGCATCCGGACTACGTCGCGCACAAGGAGCAGCTGAGCTTCTCGCCCGGGATGCGTCGAGACGTCGTGCTCGAGTCCGGAGTGGCGATCTCGGGGTTTGTCCTGAGCCAGGCCGGTGATCCGATCTCGGGAGCCGAGGTCAGTGTCGCTCAGTCACGGTACTCCTACGGCGGGACTGGCCAGAGCCAGAGTCTGGAGGACGGTTCGTTCGAGTTACGTGGCGTGGGTCCCGGAACCTACCGGTTGCGGGCTTCAAAGACCGGGTTCGCTGTCACCACGACCGAGACCTCCTTTGAAGTCGCCGCGGTGCCGGTGCGGGGCGTGACAATCCATCTGAAGACCGGCGGCACGATCCGCGGGCGAATCTCGGGGCTCGAACCCGCCGATCTGGCCGAGGTTCAGGTGCACGTCCGGGGAGCCGAGCAAGGAACACCGGCCTTTGGTCTGGTCGATCCCGAGGGCGAGTACCGGGTGGTAGACGTCGGTTTCGAGCGCGGCACGGTCTTCGCCAACAGCGCCGCCACCGGCCAGACCGTTCAAGAAGCGTTCAGCCTCGACACCGAAGGAGGCGAAACCCGGGTGGATCTCGAGTTTCGCCACGGCGCCGTGTTGAGCGGTTTGGTGCTGCTCGATAGCGAACCGTGGCGTGGCGCCCGGGTGGGCGTCGACGGCGGACCGGCGAGCCAGGCCTACGGTCAGGTGGATCACGATGGCAGGTTCGAGGTTCGTGGGCTTTCCGAAGGAC
>JAOTZA010000221.1 GCA_029861655.1 Acidobacteriota bacterium
TCTGAGCGACGAGCAGCGCCAGCCTGAGGTGCTTCCAAGCTGTCTCTCCCGGCGTCGCGATCTGGTACCACGACTGCTCGAAAAGCCCGGGATCACTCGTTCCTGGGGCTTCCTCCTCGCCGCGCGTTTTCCGGGCGCGGTGGACCATCAGGCGATTTCCAACGCCCTGCAGGATCTAAGACGGCCGGCCGCTCTCGGACCTGTTATCCGGGTTCTTTCGGCAACTCGCGACCCCGAGATTAACAAGGCTACGATCGATTTCTACCTGCGACGGCCGCTTGAGGACCGTGTGGCGCTTGCGCCGGTGTTCGCCGAGCGTCGCGACGAGCTCTTCGCCGCGATGAGCGAGCGTGATGACATCGACGTGGAGGATCGCCTGGTACTGAGAGCGGTTCTCGGCGGAAACGCTCGGGAAATCGCTGCCGGGATTCTCAGCCTTTCGCCCTTGCCCCGCCTCGAAGTCGTCTCGCAACTCACCGACCGAGCTGAGATCCTGCGGCTGCTTCCGTGGGACGAGTGGCTCAGCGAGCATCCCGATAGCTGGGCCGAGCTGGTGTGCAAAGCGGCTGTCGATTCCGATCTCCACGAGCTGTTACCGATCCTGCGGCGGCTCCTCACCGAACACCGTCAAACGTACGTGGTACGAGCCCTCGGCGAGCTCAGAGACCGAGAGAGTGTGCCGCCGCTGATCTCGCTTCTCGAGAACGAGGACACGCCCCGTCGGCTCGAGCCCATCATCATCGAGTGCCTCGGCAGCATCGGCGGTCCAGAAGCCCGCAAGGCCCTGCGCGATCTCGCCTCGTCGGAGAACGAGATCACGGCGCGGCTTTCCCACAAGGCACTGGCCAACTGCGCCGCGAGCGAGGACGACGCTTTCTTCCGAGACGCAGCCAGCCACGCGGACTGGTACGTGCGTCTAGCAGCCGCCGAAGTCCTCGGTCGCTTCATCTGCCCCGAGAATCTCGATGCGCTTTCGAAACTCGCGGCCGACCCGGTATCCATCGTCGCGCGCCGCAGTCTCACGGCCTTGCGCGAGGAGGACACTGCCGCTTGAACGGACAGGTTCGACCGCTCGCTCCCGAGGAGCATCAACTCCTCAACGAGGTGATCTCCGATCGGCTCGGTATCTCTTTTCCCGAGGAGAAACGAGAGCTCCTCGAGGGAAAACTGCTGCCCCGACTCAAGGCCTTGAGGCTGACACGGTTTCTCGACTACTACCTGACTCTCCAGTACGACCTCGACTCGGAGCTCGAGCAGCTGGCGAGACAGGTCACCAATAACGAAACCTATTTCTTTCGCGAGGTCTACCACTTCGATGCACTTTTCGAAAGCGGGCTGGACAAGCTCGGAGCCGCCGATTTGGGCCGCCCGCTCCGGGTACTCTGCGCCGGCTGCTCCTCCGGCGAGGAGCCGTTCACCCTCAGTATCCTGGCACGTGAACAAACCCGCAGTGGACTCTTTCAGAGTCTCGAGATCGACGCCTTTGACATCGACCGGGAACAACTCAGACGCGCCAGAGAAGCTGCTTATGGTCCCAACTCGCTCCGCGCCGCCAGCGAGGCGCAGATCCGCTCCTACTTCGGGCGCTCTGGTGCGGAACTCTACGAACTCCATTCACGATTCCGTGAACCGGTCTCGTTCTCGTGCGGCAACATTCTCGACGCCTCGACCTACCCTCTGCGAGGTCCTTACGACATCATCTTCTGCCGCAACGTCCTGATCTACTTTTCCGAAGAGGCTATTCACCGGACGCTCGAGAACTTCGCCCAGTCGCTTAGGCCCGGGGGGGTGCTTTTTCTGGGTCACTCGGAGTCCATCATAGGCGTATCTCCTCGCTTCGAGGCGATACGGTTGAGCCGTTGCATCGCCTACCATCGTGTCTGAGAACGTCGCACCACGGCGCGCCACCCGTGTCGCTGTAGTCGATGACTCTTCATTCATACGCAAGGCGTTGGAACGCATCCTGATGGGTGATCCGCGCCTCGAAGTCGTGGGTACCGCGTCTTCCGGTGAGGAACTCCTCGACCATCTCGAGGACTGGCGACCCGATGTCATCACCCTTGACATCGCAATGCCTGGGATGGGAGGCCTTGCGACACTCGATCAGATCCAGAGTCGTCGCCCCACACCGGTTCTCGTGCTTTCCACACATACCGGCCGTGAAGCGCCGCTCACGATCGAGGCGTTGCACCGAGGCGCGCTGGACTTCATCAACAAGCAAAGCTACTCACTTGTCGATTTTCAGTCTCTGGGTGCGGTTCTGATCGACAAGATCCTCCATCTATCCAGGCCCGAGGGGCTGCCGGGCCCGGACCCACCGTCGGTCGTCAAAAGCGCCGGAAGCGTCGGAACCCTCGATACCGTCTTCGGCGGAGGGGAAATGTCGCGAACGTCGGGCCCCAAGAGCCGCTTTCGCGCCATCTTGATCGGGGCCTCGACCGGCGGGCCCGTGGCTATCCAGCAGGTACTCGAAGACCTCGGCGCCGATCTGCCGGTTCCGGTCGTCATCGTCCAGCACATGCCAAAGGGATTCACGGGCCACTTCGCCGAACGGCTGAATGCCAACCTGCCACTCACCGTTCGCGAAGCCATCGACGGCGAACCGCTCCTGGCCGGTACCGTATACGTTGCGCCTGCCGGGCTCAACCTGGAGATCGCCGCAGACAAAGACCGACTCGAGATCCGGCTTTCCGAGCGATCTTCGGACACTCCGCACTGTCCTTCGATCGATCTACTGTTCTCCTCGGCGGCGGATGCCATCGGCTCCGAAACGGTGGCTGCTCTTCTCACAGGAATGGGTCGCGATGGCGCCCAAGGCCTCTCACGACTCTCGGACCTGGGCGCTCACACTCTCGCCCAAGACGAGGTTACTTCGGTCGTCTACGGGATGCCCCGAGCGGCGAATGACCTTCAGGCTGCTCGCGAGGTCCTGCCTCTCGGGGAGATCGGGCCCCGGGCTCTTCGATTGGTGAAAGGCTAACCGGCCCGTCAGGAACGGCCCGTTCCCTTCATCTTCCGTTCATCTGGGCTCTTCTACCCTTGACCCGCGGTCGAGGACCACGAAGACATGCCCCGTCAAAAAACCATCCTTCTGATCGAAGACAACCCCGATCTAAGAGCTGCGACCGGGGACGCTCTGAAGAGCCTCGGCTACGAGGTCATCGTCACCGCCGGTAGTGCTCCGGCGCTCGAAATCGCCCGGGACACGAGCTTCGACCTGGTTCTGGTCAACGCTTACCCGGCTCGCGGCCGGGGAATCGAAACACTGGACCGCGTTCGACAACTAGCCCCAGACTTCAACCGGCCGGCCGCCAAGAGGCAAGAGGAGGACGGAGTGATCCTTCGAGTCGTCGACACCGGCACCGGAATCCCCGACAAGGTCCGGCACAAGATCTTCGAGCCCTTCTTCTCCACCAAGAAGGAAACCCACAGCGGGCTCGGGCTGGCGACGGTCCTCGGAGTCGTCGAACAAAACCGAGGCCGTGTTGCAGTGGACTCGGGAGAAAGCGGTGCCGACCCCACACCGACGGAAAGCTAGCCACCCGGTCAGGCAACCGGTGGCGCGGTCAACATCAGTTCCAACTCTGCGGCGAGCTTTTCCGCTATCAGGCGCTGGCCATAAGCGGTGAGGTGCACGTGGTCCCACCAGAGAAAACCGGAGTCATCGTAGTTCCTGAGATGCTCGTGCATATCGATCACCGGCAGACCGAACTCGGCACCGACCTGGTCCAGCTCGGCGTATCGGGCCAACAGCCCGCGGTCGGTGGAGCCTGGATCGTTGGCCTCCTTGATCAACACGGTGCGAATACCGACTTGTCTTGCCGACTCGACCATCTGCCGCACATTCGCGGCGAAGCCTCCCTGATTGGAGCGATCGTTGCTGCTCAGGTTGATGAGCAGGACCTCGGGTCGCAATGGAAGGAGGTCCCAATTCAAGATCGGGAGGAGGCCCTTGGCCTTGAGCGAGCTGAAGCCCGCGTTGATGCACTCATAGCGCCGGCCCGTCGTGACCGAGGTGTTCAGGATCGCCTCGACCCCGGCGACGAACGTCTCCTCTTCCCGCCGGGCCCCGGCGCCCCAGGTTTGTGAAGTCCCTAGAAAGAGGATCCGGTACGGCTCGCCCCGGCCGTCGCCGGCGTTCATTTCCGGAGGTGGATAACGAGCGTGGATTTCGGCCACCACTCGCTCGGCGGTGCCCTTGCCAAAATACTCTTCCTTTTCCGCCAGAGCGCGACCGACACCAGGGTACGACCCCGCGCGAAGTAGGACAAAAGCAAAGAGCAGCACACCGATCACCAGCATCGTGAGATTGACCATCAGAAAGGAGTAGCCAAGAGTCTTCCTGTTACTCCGGGTGACACGAGCCAGCAAAAAGAAAAGGCCGAGGTTGAGTGCGATGAGGATCACCGAGACGACCAGTGCCAGACCGAGCACACTGCGCGGAGTGTTGAAGTCATCGGAGAACGTCTCGCCGCTTACCAAAGTAATCTCTACATTGTCGAGAAGTACCGGCCTTCGACCGCCTCCCCGAAAGCCGACCAAACGCCCTGTCTGCCGCTCATAGTTAAAAGCGCTCAGCTCCCGGCCGTCAATTTTCGCAATCACCCGTCCGGCCTCGAGCTCGATCCGCGCCCGGTGCCACGCCTTGCCCTCCACACTCCGTTCGTCGAGCAGCTCCTTTCTCAGAAACTCGCCGTCCGCGGTCACCTCGAGAAAAGCACTCGGATGTCTCGGCCCCGCGCCAAAGCGAACACCGGCCGATCCCCCCTCCGGCTCACCATCGAACAGAACAACGACATAGCCGTCTTCGTCGATCTGGAAATCGAACTTGATCGCTTGGACCTCCGTTACCGGGCGATGGTAAAAGACCTCCTGATTGCCGTGCCAGGCTCCAAGGTTGAGTGCGCCCCCCGCGAGACTCTGGCGCTCGGTGACAAAGGAAAACGCGCCCATGAGCCCGCGCTCGAGCTGAGTCTTGGTGGAAACCCACTTGCCGTTGGCGTGGAGCGTGTTGTGCTGGGCCAGATAGATCTTCGAGGCCACCCCGCCGAGGAGGACCTGGACGACGATGCAGACAAGCAGAATCCGGCGCATGGGGCGGTAATTCTAGGACGAACGGATCGCCAACCCTAACCCGTCGCCTTCAGGATGATCGCGGTGCGATCCGGGGGGCAGTCCCTTCTGGATCCGTGACGGAGCTGGCCCCGGTCTTGGTTTTGGTCTTGCCCGCTTCCGAGGTCGCTCCCCCTTCGCGCCGCCCCTCCGCCCAACATGTGACGTACCAGAGCGCCGCGTCGGAGCGCTTGCCCCATTCACGGAGGGCAGCGACTCCCTCCTCGAGCTCGGCACGTGACAACGTCGTCGATTCGAGAATCGTCTCCGGCGCTCCTTCGATCAGACCGGCGAAGTTGGCGAGCATGACGTCGAACGACGGGTCCGCGTGGCAACTGCCGAAAAAGAGCATGTCGTTCCTGACCGGCTGGGCGTCGGCGGCCT
>JAOTZA010000222.1 GCA_029861655.1 Acidobacteriota bacterium
GTTGAGTTGGGTGCCACCCGAGAAGCGAAACATCGGGATGGTCTTTCAAGAAGGTGCGCTCTTTCCCCACCTGACGGTGAGTAGAAATGTGGGCTACGGGTTGGTCGCGGATGCTGCCGCCGAGGACAAAGTGAAGCAGGTCCTCGAACTGGTGGGGCTTCCCGACCTTGCCAATCGATACCCGGACGAGCTCTCGGGTGGACAGCGTCAGCGGGTGGCATTGGCTCGAGCCCTCGCTCCGGAGCCGCGCCTGGTGCTTCTCGACGAGCCTTTCGCCAGCCTCGATGCAGGCCTTCGTCGGCGGCTGCGAGATGATGTGCGGAGGATCCTGCGCCAGGCGGGCGCCACCGCGGTCCTTGTCACCCATGACCGCGAGGAGGCCCTGAGCATCGCCGATCGGCTGGCGGTGATGGTCGAGGGCCGGATCCTCCAGGTGGGCCCACCGGCCGAGATTTACCACCGACCGGAAAGCGTAGAGGTAGCCTGTTTCATGGGCGAGGGCCATCTGGTCGCGTGTCACATCGAGGCGGGGGAGGTCTGGTCCCCGTTTGGGCGAGTGGCGACCACCGCCGCCGATGGTCCGGTCTATCTGTATTTGAGACCGGAGGATCTCGGGATCGAGCCGGCCGAGCATGCAGCCGGGGCACACGGCCGGATCGTCGACCGGCGTTTTTTCGGTCATGACGTCCTGGATCGGGTGCGGCTGGAGAGCGGCGAGGAGCTGGAAGTGCGAGTCCTGTCATCACTTACGCTTCCCGAGGGATCGCCGGTGACGCTCACTCTGCAAGCGCGAGATTTCAGCGTCTTCGATCGCCTCACGAACGACGGGTGACGCGTCCGTCCACGCGACGAAAAAAACGCGCCGAACGTTACGACGGCTCACCAGGGAGCGAGCTGTAAGTGGCGATTATCATTGGAAAAATCCGCCGGTGCCGATGTGGGGTCCGCCGAGTTTCGCAAAAGGCCCAAGAAACCACATCATCTTGTGGTTGTGCTTGACAGTGGGTGCCACATCTTGTATTTTCCGCCGGCCTGTTGACAAGCTTTTGAGAGTCCATCCCTCGCCGAGCGGACCTCTGAGCCGACCGCGTAGGAAACACGGGGAAGAGCTGGATGCAGGGGTCGGGACGGCCGGCCGATCAAAAAGGAGGTCGCCGTCATGTGCCGGAGGTGTCTCTAGTCGAACCGAGAATCGAGCGCAGTTTCGAAATCAACAGTCCGGCGGAACGAATTGATAAACGGTCGCTGAGAATACGAAGCGGTCTCGAGAAATAGTTTTTGGAGAGGTGAAGGGGTTTGGGATGCTGACAACGAGGGTCGTCAAGCGAACGGGCGAGATAGCGGATTTCGATGGAGAGAGGATCCAGACGGCGATCCTCAAGGCGGTGGATGCGACGGAGGGCGATGTTCCCCCGCAAGCACTCGATGCGATCGTCGAGGACATCGTCAAAGAGGTATCGTCGAGGTTCATCGACTTCTACCCGAATGTCGAAAACATTCAGGACATTGTGGAGAAACACCTCGTCGTCGGTGGTCACTACGAGATCGCCAAGGCCTACATCCTGTACCGCGACGAACGGCGCAAGGTTCGCGATCAGGCGAAGAAGCGCGCGATCGAAGATGCGCGTCTTGGCAAACTGACGGTTGTCAAGCGGGATGGCCGCAAGGCCCTCTTCAACGTCAAGACGATCGAAGAGAACATCCAGCGGGCGGCCCGCGACGATCTCACCCAACTGGGTAGTGGCGACCTGGTGCGCGAAGTGATCAACAACGTCTACGACGAGATCCCGACGACCCAGATCGAGCAAGCCCTGGTGCTGGCGGCGGCCTCGTTTATCGAGCGCGACCCCGGCTACAGTTGCCTCGCCGGGCGTCTGTTGCTTCAGAGACTCTACAAAGACGTCATCGGTCGGTCGGTACTCGACGAAGAGCTCGACGGGGTCTACCGCGAGAGTTTTGCCAAGGGGCTCAAGGTCGGGATTGAGGCCGGCCTTTACGATCCGCGCCTCGCCGAGTTCGACCTGGCGCTTCTGACCGCGAGCCTCAAGCCCGAGCGCGACCTGCTCTTCCAGTATCTTGGAATCCAGACCCTGGCCGACCGTTACTTTGTGCGCACTCGCAACACCAGCCTCGAGCTGCCGCAGGCCTTCTGGATGCGGGTCGCGATGGGATTGGCGGTCGAGGAGACCCATCGCGAAGAGCGGGCGATCCAGTTCTACGACTTGATGTCACAGCTCTACTATGTGCCGTCGACTCCGACTCTTTTCCACGCCGGTACTCCGCGACCTCAACTCTCGTCCTGCTATCTGACGACGATAGCCGACGATCTAGAGCACATCTTCAAGTCGTTGGGCCAGAACGCGCAGCTATCCAAATGGTCGGGAGGTCTGGGCAACGACTGGTCGAACATCCGAGCCACTGGCGCACACATCAAGTCGACCAACGTAGAGAGCCAGGGTGTTGTCCCGTTTCTTAAGATCGCCAACGACGTCACGATGGCAATCAACCGTTCGGGCAAACGTCGCGGCGCCACGTGCGCCTATCTCGAGACCTGGCACTACGACATCGAGGATTTTCTCGATCTGCGCCGCAACACCGGCGACGAGCGGCGGCGCACCCACGACATGAACACTGCCAATTGGATCCCCGATTTGTTCATGAAGAGGGTCATGGCCGAAGAACAGTGGACGCTGATGTCGCCGGACGAGGTTCCGGACCTACATCAACTCTATGGGCGCGCCTTCGAGAAGCGCTATCTCGAGTATGAAGCGATGGCCGAGCGCGGCGAATTGGAGTTGACGAAGAAAGTCTCCGCGGTCGCCTTGTGGCGCAAGATGCTGACGATGCTCTTCGAGACCGGGCACCCGTGGATGACCTTCAAGGATCCGTGCAATATCCGTTCGCCGCAGGATCACGTGGGTGTCATCCACAGTTCGAATCTATGCACCGAGATCACCCTCAACACATCGGCGGACGAGACGGCTGTCTGCAATCTGGGGTCGGTCAACCTGGCGCGTCACGTCGCCCTCACCGAGACCGGCGGCGAGATCGACTATGAGCGTCTGGCGGCCACCGTCGAGACCGCACAGCGGATGCTCGACAACGTCATCAACATCAATTTCTATCCCACCGAAGAGTCGAGGAATTCAAACCTTCGTCACCGCCCGGTGGGTCTTGGTGTGATGGGTTTTCAGGACGCCCTCTACGGCGTCGGGGTTCCGTTCACCAATCCGCGGGCGCTCGAGCTGGCGGATCGGATCCACGAGACGATCTCGTACCACGCCATCCTCGCCTCCTCCAAACTGGCGCGGGAGCGCGGCAGCTACCCGAGTTACGAAGGGTCCAAGTGGAGTCGCGGCATTCTTCCCTTCGACACTTTGGACCTTCTCGAGCAGGAGCGTGGCATGCCTGTCGAGGTGTCACGCGAGTCGCATCTCGACTGGACACCGGTGCGGGAGCACTTAGCCCAGTGGGGGATGCGCAACTCGAACACGATGGCGATTGCGCCGACAGCGACGATCTCGAACATTTCCGGCTGCTTCCCGTGTATCGAGCCGATCTACAAGAACATTTACGTCAAGGCCAACATCTCCGGAGAGTTCACGGTCGTCAACCACTACCTGGTCAACGACCTCAAAGCCCTGGGTCTATGGGATCCCGACATGCTCGAGCGGCTCAAGTACTGCGATGGCAGGGTGGCGGCGATTCCCGAGATTCCGCAGGAGCTGCGTGAGAAATACCAGGAGGCCTTCGAGATCGATCCCCTGTGGTGTCTCGAGCTCACCGCAGCACGCGCAAAGTGGATCGACCAGAGTCAGTCGCACAACGTTTTTGTGGAGGGTACTTCCGGCAAGCTGCTCAGCGACATCTACATCGCGGCATGGAAATACGGTTTGAAAACGACGTACTACCTGCGCAGCCTGGCGGCCAGCCAGATCGAGAAGTCCACCCTGGATGCCTCGAAGTACGGTTATACACAGAAGCGTGAATACGCCGCGGTGACGGCAGCAGCCGCGCCCGTGGCCGGCGATACCGCGGAGGCGATGCCGGCCGGCGAGAGCCCCGTGGTCGCGGAAGCGGAACCGCTCTTGTGCCGGATAGAAGACCCCGAGTGCGAAGCCTGTCAGTAGGAGATCAAGTCGTGGGAATCATCAACAGCTCAAAAACGGATCCCAACAAGATCCTGCCCATTACCTATCCCTGGGCACGCGAGTACTACAAGTCCGGCATCGCCAACAATTGGGTACCCGAAGAAGTCTCGATGCAGAAAGACGTCGAGCAATGGAAGTCGCGCGACGTCCTGTCCGACACCGAGCGGCGCCTGATTCTTTGGAACCTGGGCTTCTTTTCGACCGCAGAGTCACTGACGGCCAATAACATCGTCCTGGCGGTGTACAACCACATCACCAACCCAGAATCCCGCCAGTACCTGTTACGACAAGGGTTCGAAGAGGCGATCCACACCGACACCTTTATCTACTGTTGCGACACCCTGGGTCTCGACCCCGACGAGATCTTCAACATGTACAAGACGATTCCGTCGATCGACGAAAAGGACACGTTTGTCGTCGAACTGACCAAGAGCGTCTTCGACCCGGCGTTTGTGACCGACGGTAAAGAGAACATTCAACGCTTTGTCCGCGACTTGATCGGTTTCTACGTCATCATGGAAGGGATCTTCTTCTACGCCGGGTTTGCCATGATGCTGGCTCTCAAGCGGCGCGGCAAGATGATCGGGATCGGCGAACAGTTCGAGTTCATCATGCGCGACGAGAGTCTCCACCTCGCGTTTGGGTGCGACTTGATCAACACCATCAAAACCGAGAACCCGGAAATCTGGGATCAAGCGTTTCGAGACGAGATCCTCGAGCTGGTGTCACAGTCCGTGGCGCTCGAGAAGCGCTATGCCTACGACGCCTGCCCCGAAGGCCTGTTGGGGATCAACCCCGACAAGTTCGCGCTCTATGTGGACCATGTCGCCGACCGCCGTCTCGAGCGTCTCGGTCTGCCGAAGATCTTCGGCGTCGATAACCCGTTCCCCTGGATGTCGCAGGCGACCGATCTGTCGAAAGAGAAGAACTTCTTCGAGACCCGGGTCACCGAGTACCAGACCGGTGGCGCGCTAACCTGGGACTAGACTGCTCGCGGACCGTTGTAGCGGTCGACCTCCGTGTCGACCGTTTCCCACGACCCGTTGTCGCCGTCGACCTCTGTATCGACCGGGGTCGGTCTGTTGGCCAACTGGTGGCGTGGGGCTTGCTACTGCGTGTCAAGGCTCGGGTGTTACGATCAACCCGAGATCAATGTTCACAAGCGATCGGTCCTCCACTTCGTATCCTGCGAACTCCCGCAAGATATCTCTACCGAGGTTCCAACCTCACAACGGCCGAAACCCTCTGGAAATGAGAGCCTTACGGTCACCAACGGAAGTCCGGGCGCCAAACGTTATCGAGCGAGGCTCCGCAGTGTTC
>JAOTZA010000224.1 GCA_029861655.1 Acidobacteriota bacterium
GGTCCTCTCGGGAAGCACTCTGCTGCTTCTTTGCGATCAGGCCGAGGGCTCTTTTCTGCTGGCGCTGGACAAGGACAGCGGCACCGAGCTCTGGCGGCGCAATAGGCCGGCTCGCCTCGAGAGCTATTCGACACCGATTCTCTATCCCGATGCCGAGAACCCGGAAGCGGTGCTTGTTTCAGGGTCGCGGTGGATCGACGCCTACGAGCTCTCGAGCGGCAAGAATGTATGGGCGCTCCCGGGGGTCGGCACAGGGCCGATCTCGAGCCCGGTTCTCGACGGCGACGTCCTGTACGTCAACGCGGTCCAGCATGCCGAGAGCGGCTGGCCTGTCTTTGACAAGCTGCTGGAAGAGCATGATTCCGACAAAGATTCGAAGCTCACCAAGGAGGAGGTTCAGGGGGCCTGGCTGGCCAATCACTTTGGTTGGCTCGATGCGGACGCCAGCGGCATGTTGACGGCCGGGGATTGGGAGCATATGCGCGAGGAACTGGTCAACGATGCATTCGGTGTCTACGCGGTTCGGATCGGGGGAACCGAGGGTGGGGCCCAAATCCTGTGGAACTACCGGAAGAATGTTCCCTATATCCCGTCACCCTTGCTGTACGAGGGTGTCTTCTACATGGTCCATGACGGGATCGTCACCAGTCTCGATCCGAAGACGGGCGAGCTGCACAAGCGTGACCGCCTCGGGGCCGGATCACCCAAGGTCCAAGCCTCGCCGGTAGCCGCCGATGGCAAGATCTTTGTCCCTACCCTCGAAGGCCAGCTAGCTGTGCTGACGGCGGGAGCCGAATGGGAGGTTCTCGGTCTCTACGACCTGGGCGAAGAAATCCACGCCACTCCGGCGATCGCGGACGGTCACCTCTATCTGCGCACCAAGACCGCGCTCTACAGCTTCGAATCTCCGGCGCCCGGACCGATGGCACCCAAGACAGGGGCAGAGGAACAGGAAGGCCGCTGAGCTATTTTGGGTCGGAGGTGGGCACCTCGGCCTCGTAGGGCTCCTGGAGTCCTTTCAGGTAGTAGACGAGCTCGTTGATCATCCGCGCGGCGCGCGCCTCACCTGGCTCTTCCGCCCCCGGGGCGGCCTCCGAGAGCGGACTCTGAAGAACGTCACCCCAGATCGGCATTTCGCGACTGCCGTGACCGCGGACCTCTTTTCTGCCGTCGATCACAGCGACCAGCTCTTCGTGTGGGAACTGGCCGCCGGAGCGCTGGGTGATCTTGCGCAGATCCGCTGGCTGAACCTTGAGGAACTTGGCCACGCTGCCGGTGCCATCCGCCTTCATGCCATGGCACGAGGCGCAGTACCGGTTGAAAGTGACCCGGCCCTTGGCCGCCATGAACCCGGGGTGTGGTTGAGCCTCGTCGGTCTGAGCGTAGGCCGCCTGGCTCGTGATATTCGCGACATCCGAGGCGATCAGGGCCAAGAAGCCCGCGAGCAACATCAGTGGGATCAGGAAGGTGCTCGTTTTCTTCATTGTCATGACTCCCTTCGTTTCCTCGAAGGGGCCGCGCCGGTAGGACGAAGAGCCCCCTCACCCGAACCCTAGCATTGTCCCTGTCCGCCAGTACACCTGCGAGGGGAGCCGGGCCGGTCGCGGGTGGGCGGTGAAACGGCCCGTCTCGGGGGGTGGGCGAAGCGCGTTGGATGGGCGCTCCAACGGGCTGCTAGGTGTCGTGAAGACGCCGCGCCAGTGTTAGATGCGTTTTCGAGGTCCTGAGACGCCGGAAACCGAGGAGATGGAACAATTCCGGCGCCCGCCAACGGGCGATCCGCCTGTTGACAACAAAGGTCTCCGGAAGATCCGGGTGGCGCCGCACGCCCGGAAGCCAGTGGAGGACCCGTTCGAGCCGCAGGTGCCGCATCGCAGTCGACACCTGGAGCCAGGCGGGTTGCACCTTGCGAATGATGAAGAACCCGTCTTCCCCCAGTTTCTGGTAGAGCGGCATGAGGATGAGTCCATCCTCCCGCGCTCTCACCGGACCGTCGTGGTCGATCCCGAGTTCGGCTCCCTTTGCGATCGGCTGGAAGCTCTCGAACCCGGGTCGCATTCTGAAGCCGTTACCGCTGTCGATGGCGTGCCGGTGCCGAACTTCTACGGCTCGCGGGAGTCCGGCGCTCTCGGCGGACAGGCGATCCCAGGAGGCACCCACTTCGGGGTGCTGCTGCCGGTCGAGGAGGCCCGTGAGACCTAAAGCGATCCAGATCGCCGCTTCCGCACGATCCACCGAGGTGGGGTCGTGATGTTGGCCCGATTCGAACCCCAACATCCGGACGCCAAGATCGGCCAGGTAGTTGGCAAGGGTGCCGCCCAGCTCCTCCTCCAGACCCAGGACCACCGGCACCGGAAAGGCACGAGCGAATCGGCGGTTTGGAAGTGTGTCGTTGAGAACCGAGAAAGTGGGCCCCGGGCCCGAGGTCGTGTGGAGATCGAGACAGAAGATCGACTCTAGATCGAGGGTCTCGGAGAGCACACCATGCACCGCTCGGGAGAGCTCGAGAAGCTCTGCCGCCTCGGCCTCTCCCGGCTGTTCCTGCTGCTCCAACTTCTCGAGCCGTTCCGGGAACCAGGCCCGGTTGAGATCCTCGACCAGAAACCGCTGCCCCGCCGCCAGTGCCCGGCGATTCCCGACCAACCCTACAAAACGTCCTGTGAGTTGATCGGGCCTCGCCGCCAGCTTGCTGAACACCTTCTCCAGGGCTTGGGCTCCCGCGGGCTCGTTGCCGTGCAGGGCGGCAACGCAAAGAAGCGTACGGCCGGCATCCCCCGATCCAAGGTCGCCGAGCACGCGCGGATAGAGCCTCGTCTGGCCCTCGCGTATCGGCACGGGGGCGTCGGAGACTGCGTTGGTCAACGTCATATCGGAGTTTGTGAAACGGATCGGCGCGCCGGAAGACGGAGGGGCCGCCACCCGTATTGTAGGCGTTTCGCGGTCTCCCGAGAACCCCCCTTACGGGTGGTGGGACAGGCTCCCCCTGGCGGGATCACAAGGCTCGAGGCGGCCTTGGTAGGCTCCCGCTTCGTGAGCAACCGGGTGAGCAGAGCGGAGCAAACTGCGTCGGGTCCCGATCCAGGAGACCCGTCACGCCGGGGCCTGTGGATTGCGCTCGCAGCCGGTCTCCTGACCCTCCTGCTGCCGGTGCCCGAGGGGCTCTCCGTCGAGGGGCGGCGGCTGGCGGCGTTGTTCGTCACCGTGATCCTGCTCTGGGTCACCGAGGCCCTGCCGATCGGCATCACCGCGCTTCTCGCTGTGTTGCTGCAGCCGCTTCTGGGGATCCGCGATCTCAAATCCGCTTTTCAGGGCTTTGCAAGCCCGGTGTTCTTCTTCGTGCTGGCTATGTTCTGTATCGCGGCCGCGATCACATCCGCCGGCTTGGAACGGCGTTTTGCCTACTGGCTGCTGGATCGTGCCGGGACGGACAGCCGGCGAGTGGTCATCGCTTTGATGCTCGGCAGCGCCCTCACGTCGACGATCATTTCGGATGTGCCGGCCTGCGCCATTTTCATGGCCATCGGTCTGGGGGTTCTGAGGCGGCTAGAGGCCAAGCCCGGCGAGTCGAGCTTTGCCAAGGCGGTGATGATCGGAATCCCGATCGGCTCGCTGATCGGTGGTGTTGCGACACCGGCTGGGAGCTCGATCAACATCTTGGGAATTCACTTCATCGAAGAATACGGGGGTGTCCGGATCCCTTTCCTCGACTGGATGCTTCTGGGCGTGCCGATGGTTGTCGTGCTACTGCCCATCGCCTGTTGGGTGGTGCTACGTGTGTTTCCGCCCGAGATGGCTTCGGTCGGTGGTAGGGAGGAGGTTCGTGGCGAGCGAGCGGCTTTGGGTGGCATGAGCGGCTCCGAGAAGAAGACCATCGCCCTGCTGGCCGCGATGATTGCGTTGTGGGTCGCAGGGAGTTGGATACCGGCGCTCTCGACTGTGGTGGTAGCCCTCGCCGGGACGGTGCTGATGTTCGTTCCCGGTGTGTCGCTTCTGACCTGGGAGCGAGCCGAGCGCTCGATTTCCTGGGCGACCCTTCTGATGATCGGCGGTGTGGTGTCGATCGGGTCGGCTTCACTCGACGCGGGTCTGGCGAGGTGGTTGGTGGACACTCTGCTGGGTGGGCTCGGCTCGTGGGATCTGGTCTGGATCGTGGCCGCGATCAGCGCCTTTACCGTGGTGATCCACCTGGCGCTTCCGATTGGGCCGGTCATCAACGCGGTGCTCATTCCGCCGATCGCCCTGCTGGCCCAGGAGACCGGACACAACCCGGCTCTGCTGGCGTTGCCGGTGGCTTTCACCGCCTCCTGTTCGATGCTCCTACCCATCGATCCGGTGCCGCTGATCACCTATGCGAAGGGCTATTACAGAATGTTCGATATGGCCAAGGTGGGAACGATCATCAGCGTCTTCTGGGTCATCTGGATGACCGTGTTGATGCTTCTTGTGGCGCCGTTGATCGGCATTGCGTGATGGGGTGATGAGGTGATGGGGTGAGGGCCCTGCGCTTCGGTGCGGTCGCCCTGCTTTTGCTCGCGGCGGCATGGTGGTGGTCGCAGAGGGGTACTGCCGTGAGGCCCGTTGAACGAGTGTCGGAGGATTTGCCCAAGGCACCGCAGGTCGTTTCTCAGCGCTCGGCGGGGCGGGCGGCCGAACCTCCGGATCCGGCGTGGCTCGCAGCTGCTCGCGATGTGATGACCGATGAGCGGGAAGAACGTTGCGGGCCCTATCTGATGTTGACCGACAGCCGAGATCCACGGATCGGCGGAGTCTGCGAGCGGATCGGAGCTGCGCTCGACGGGGAATACCGGAATCTCTATGGCATCGAGCCGGTGGGGGAGCCAAAGGGAGCGGTGCTGGTTTTTTCGCGGGCGGCGGAGTTTCGCGCTTTTGCCTCGGAGGTGGGCCACGTACGGGTCGGTTATGCGGGCTTTTCTCGAGCGACTCGAGGAGTCGTGGCGCTCTCGAGCGATGGCCTCGCAGCCGTTGAGATGGCCCCGACCCTCGCCCACGAGCTGACCCATCTGGTCAACCGCCGTGCGCTCGGGAGTGATCTGCCGAGATGGCTTGCCGAGGGTCTGGCGGACGGGATCGGTGACACCGCTGGGGCGGGAGGTCTGGGTGTCCTGGAGGGTTTCGTCGGAGTCGAGGCGCAGCGTCGAAGGCTGCTCGAAGCCTATGGGGCCGACCGTGTACCAAGGATCGAGCGTCTCGTAGCACTCGAGCGTTCGGACTTCGACCGGGAAGTGGTCTCGTACGACTACGAGCAGAGCGCTCTGCTGGTGCGGTTTCTTCTTCTCGACCCTGAGTTGGCGCCGAAGCTCCGGTCCCTGCTCGGGCGCCTCGCGTCGGGCGAGCGCTACGAGCCGCAAATGTTGACAGACGAGTTGGCCCTCGACGGGGAGTCTCTCGAAGTGCGCTTCAGAAGCTGGTTTGGCGGAGCCGGAT
>JAOTZA010000223.1 GCA_029861655.1 Acidobacteriota bacterium
CCCTGACCTCGAGGACGTTGATCTCCGCCGCCTTCTCCGCCTCGTTGGCTCCGAGGGCCGCGTATGCCGCCGGCTCGACCTCCAGAACATAGAGCGTCTGGCCGGGGATGATCATCTGCCCGTGCCGGGTGCGGTTGATCAGCTGCGCCTGGTGATCGTCGATGCGGCGAATCACCTGGCTCGAGAGAATCCGCGGCTTGATGCGGTCTGTCTCTTTGTGACCGATCTCGCCAAGAATGGACTCGCCTGCCGAACGGGTCTCGGCCTGCGACTCGGAGTGGATTTCCAAGAGTCCATAGTACCTCTCGACGATCTGCATACCCGGCCGCACCTCGTTCGACTTGAGAGCGACGTCGGTCAGGCGGTTGATCTCGATTCCCGGCGAAATCTCGACAAAAAGTGAGGTGTCGCCGGCAAGCGGCAGAAACCCCTGGGCAACAGTACCCAGGAAGGCCGCGTACTGCGGCTGCAAGCTGTCCAGAAACACATACGATCTCAGCTCAATATCTGCCACTCGAACCTCCCTTGTCGGCGCTCGTCGAGCCACCGACGATCTCAACGCCAGCCGAGGCGCCGATTCTCGTGGCGCCCGCCGCGATCATCTCGCGAACTTCCTCCGCCGTATGAATACCACCGGATGCCTTGACTCCCATAACCGGACCCACCGCCTCGCGCATAAGGGCAACATCAAAAACCGTCGCTCCACCGGGGCCAAAGCCGGTCGACGTCTTGACATAGTCGGCCTTGGCGCTCATCGCCAGCCGGCTGGCGATGACCTTCTCCTCGTCGCTGAGAACCGCGGTCTCCAAGATCACCTTGCACACCGCGCCGACCTCCCTGCATGCATCGGCCACGCGAGCGATGTCTCGCTCCACGAGATCGTGGTCGCCGCTCTTGAGCGCACCGATGTTGAGCACCATATCGATCTCGCGCGCTCCATCGCGTAGCGCCCGGCGCGCTTCCGCCGCCTTGACCTCGGGGGCGTTGGCGCCCAACGGAAAACCCACGACCGATGCGACGGCCACGCCGCTGCCACGGAGTTGGGAGGTCGCCTGCTTGACCCAAACCGGGTTAACGCAAACGGCTGCGAATCCGAAGGTCTTGGCCTCGTCACACAGCCGATCGATGTCGGCAGACGTCGTTTCAGGACCGAGCTTTGTGTGGTCTATATATGCGGCAAGATCGGCCGGAACATCCGCGCCGTTGCCCTGGTAGCTCACTCTGCAGGCGCCTTCGGACACCATGCATCGCACCTTGTCCGAACAGCTTGCGGCACAGCCGCCGCTGCATTCTGAACACTCGCCGGGGCCGCATTGCGACTGAATCTCCGCCAGTACCCGGTGGGTGATCGCCTCGATCAGGTCTTCGCGTGTGCTCATGCCCCCGACCTTACGCCACTGCTCCCAATGCGTAGATAAGTTTCTTCCACCTCGGAGATCTTCTCTACCCGGCGCGCATGCCGGCCACCGCCCCAGGGGGTCGTCAACCAGGCATCGACAATCTGTCGCGCCAGACCCTCGCCGATCAGACCGGCTCCCAGCGTCAGTACGTTGGCGTGGTTGTGCTCACGGCTGTTACAGGCGGAGGAAACGTCGTAGCAAAGCGCCGAGCGAATTCCAGGGACCTTGTTGGCCACCATGCTCGAGCCGATTCCCGCGCCGTCTACGATGACACCGCAGTCGCAGTGCCCGCGCGCCACCTGCTGCGCCACTTCATGGGCGAAGTCCGGATAGTCGACCGACTCGGCGGAAGAGGTTCCGCAATCCACCACTTCAAAACCCTGGTCGCCGAGATGGGCCGCCAGTCGTTCTTTGAGCGCATAACCACCGTGGTCGGCACCCAGTGCCACCTTTCGTGGCAAGGGCGAGTCTTCTCTATGAACGGCCGGCGCGGAGACCGCTTCGTCAACGATACGCTCCACCAGGCTGCGGATGTCACTTTCGAGAGTCACTCGGTCTCCACTGACGGGGATCGATTATCTAACACAAAAGCCCCGTCCGATCGGGCACGAGACTCGCCGGCTGTCAGTGTGACGATCTCGAGACCGGTGTAGTAGTGGTCCAGGATGTCACGGTAGTTGTTTCCGCGCAGGGCCATTCCAAAAGCACCTATCTGACACATCCCGACACCGTGTCCCCATCCACGGCCGTTGAACTGCCAGCCGGCTTCGCCACCGGCGGGGTTGAGACGCTTGGCGGTAAACAGGGTGTCCGGAAGATCCAGGGTCCATCGAATCGGAAGACCCGAGACATCGACGCTTTCTCCGCCGGTCCCCAGAATCCGTAGCTCAGCGACGCGGCCCGAAACTCCCCGTGAGCGGATTTCGAGACCGGCAAAGCCCAGCTGCGGATATCGTTGGTCAATCAACGCGGCCAACTCTCGATCGGCTCGAAACAGGTTCCACGGCCGCGACCCGCGCCCGCGCTTCCAACTCGCATCGACCACGCTCGCCTCCAGGGCCTCGCCCTGGACCACCGCCAGCACTCGCTCACCGCTGGTGAAGACGTTCAGCCGGTCGCCGGGCATGAGCTTCAAAGGAATCTGCTGGAGACCTTTGGGCGTCGATCTGTAGGTTGGTGGAGGCCCCGCAAGAGACCAGCTTCGGGCCAGGTTGGACCCGCGGAGCCACAAGCGACTGTCGGAGGCGGCCAGAAATCCCTGCTCTTCTTGCTCGACGACGCCCAATAGAATCGCCAAGCCAAGTAGCGTTCGGTCGATCTCACCCCGTCGCAGAACCCTGGACGGTCGCTCTTCTTCGAGACCGAGCGTTCGTAGGTCGCCGGTTTCGAGCAACGGGTCGAGGAAATCTCGAATCTCTCGCCGCTCGAAGGAGCCCAAACCGCCGGTCGCTCCGGTCCGACCGGACATTATGGCCAGAGCCTTCGTACGGGCGGCGAACTCCGCCGGTGAGCGGGTTTCGCCGCCGCGGCGCAGGAGGGCGGCGACTACCTCGGCCGCAAGCGATCGGGCACCACTGGCCTTCCTGCCGAAACTCTTCGCACCCGCCTCTGGACAGGGTACGCCGCGCAGGTAGGGGTGGAGCTTGAGCGGGAAGACCACTTCGACATCTTCGGTGTGACCGCCGCAAGCGGCGCTGTAGAGAGCGTCGGCAAGAGCTCCCTCGTATGTCAGCACCTGACCGCTGGTCTCGAGAACCGCCCGATCAGAGAGATCGTGCTCGTCCGCCATGCCGCCATACACCTGGCAGCGAGGCGTGGCGCAGATGTCGTACCCCTCACTCGAGAACTCGCCCAGGTTGCGCAAGGTGTAGGTCCGCGCGGCAACGGCTTGTGCTTTGAGTGCATCCAGGTTGTTGTAGACCGCGGGGCCCATCTCGCGCGGCACGACACCGCGCAAGTAGTCGTCGACCGATACCCGGTTGATCAGGTTGAGGGTGCCTCGTTCGTTGAGGAAAACAAGGACATCCCCCCGGTAACGCCCGTTGAGAATCGAAATCCCGCCACCCGATTGCGCCCGTAGCTCGACCCACCGGCCCGGCACTCGCCACTGCCGATCGCCCTGCGTGAGCCGAAGTTCGGGAGACTCGAGTTCAGGTTGCTCACTCGCGACCCAGGAGCCTTCGACGTCGTGTAGCCGCAACCGTCCCTGAGTATCCTCGGCTTGCTCGCGGGTCGCGAACCGACCCACCCGAACCCGGTACAGACCGTCGTCGGCCTGAAAGACCACATCGGCGGCTTCTCCGATCATCTTCTCGAGTCGGACCGCCAGGGCGTCGGCTTGACTCTCGTCCCGCAAGGCGGCCACCTGGAGCCTGTAGACCGCGTCGCCCACCAGATGTTTCGCCGGCTCGATCCGTAGACCTTCACCGACCGCGATCTCTTGTTCACCAAACCGCACTACCAGGTTCTTGGGGCAGCAAGGCAGAGTGATCGAGGGGAGATCAGTGGCGAGACCCACCCGTAGCGAGCTTGGCAAGCGAAACAGACGCGGCACCGGCCGGTCCGTCATCTCGCCGGTCTCGCGCTCGACCGGCACATGCTCGACCGTCGCGCCTGCCGCAATGGTCGGGAGCTGTACCGACCGAGCCAACGAGCGAATGGGAGGCGTTACGGCGCAGGCGGCGACCAGCAGGAGAGCCCAACCCGTGTAGCGCCCGATCACGGCAGGGCCCCCTCGGAGTCCGATTCGGGCCGCTTCCCCTCGGAGCGAGCGAGAGCGATGAAAACCGCCGCGACGGCTGCCCCGAGGACCGCGCTGATCACGGTCTGAACCACCATCAGCACGACGTCGGCGGTGATCTGGACCCTGAACGAGTCGCCCAGACCGAAGTCGGCAGCGAGTGACACCGGCACAAACACCATGGACACCGCAACACCCGCAACAAAAGCCAGAACAGCAATCAAGAGCACGGCACCGAGTCTTCGGAACAGAAGCGAAAACGACTCTCGAAACGCGCTCCAGAATCCGCTGGCACTGCTCACCAAGAGGGCCTTTGCAAGCTGTCCCCAGAGACTCAAGAAGACCCAGACCGGAGCCAGAAAGAGGGCCGACAAACAGCCGAGACCCACCGCCGCCGCGGTCGACCCTCCCTTGAAAGCCCACGCCACGACGCCGCTTAGAACGAGCGACAAGACCAGCACGATCAAGAGAGCGAGCGTGACAAAGATGTTGATCAGCCAGAAGAATTGCCAGATCTTGGCCTGTCCCTTGGAGTTGAAGCCGGCCAGACTGAACACCCTGAAGTCGGCCCGGTCAGGTCGCGTTTTGCCCAACGCCGCCGCTTTCGCGTCGCCCGCTGCCAGCTCGCCCATCACCCCAGCCTGAAAGTAGCAATAGACCAAGAATGCCAGAGTCCAGATGCAGAGGGCTCCGAAGACCGCCGCCAAAAGGAGCGGCCAGTTGGAGAACATCCTCTCGATATAGGGCGAGAGATCCGCAGGACTCCCGGTACTGCGCCCCCACGGCGAAGCCGACGCCGCCATCAGGGACCGCAACGCGCCGACTCCGAGCGCCAGGACAATCGGCACGGCCCCCGCCACGCTCAGAACCGCGAGGATTCCACCCTGGACCATTTGCAGGACGATCAGCTCCCGGTTGGAACGCAGGTTCGTCAGACCGCGTTGCACGGCGTCGATAGCGGAAAGTCGCATATGAGAGTCTTTTGGTTCAGTAGGGATGGCTGTGCATCTTCACGTCGCGACGAAAGTCCTCGGCACGAATCTCGACGGGTTTGCCGGTCATTTCGTAGAGCCGGCTTACGAGATTCACACCGACTCGCTCGGCCAGACCTTCACGGGCCGACGTGGATTCCTGGAAGAACTGTGAATCGCTGTCCGCCCCACGGTCCAGGGGCCGCTCGATCGGCCGTGGGCCCCTGTTCTTGTCGGGCTCGAGCTCGTAGTTGGTCGTGAAGAAGGTGGGCAACCGGCTCGAATAGCGCGTGTTGACGATCAAGTAGAGCGTGTCACGTACCCACTGTGTCGG